>DATJTM010000786.1:0-3951 GCA_035503395.1 Luteitalea sp. | reverse complement strand
GGCGGGCAGCAGCAGCGGGTGGCACTGGCACGGGCCTTGGTGATCGACCCGAGCCTCCTTCTGATGGACGAGCCGATGGGGGCGCTTGATGCCCGACTACGGGAGAAACTGCAGGTCGAGCTCCGCAAGGTCCAGCGCGAGGTCGGCATCACGACCATCTACGTCACGCACGACCAGAACGAGGCATTCTCGATGTCGGATCGCGTTCTGATGATGCGCGGCGGGAAGGTTGTTGAGGAGGGCAGCCCGGAGGCGCTTTGCAGCCGGCCCAAATCGGTCTTCGCGGCGAGGTTCATCGGTCAGACGAGCCTGATCCCAGTGCGCGTGGTGAGCTGGGCAGGCAGCGCTGGGTACGTTGCGGTCGACGGGGAGTCGTCTGGGGCCGAGTTCCGCGCCACGGGGTCGACTCCCACGCCCGGCGCCCCGAGCTACCTGGTGCTTCGAGCGGACGCGATCAGCTGTTCGCGCGACAATGGGGCCGACTCGCTGCAGGGCGTCGTGACCGCCCGTCGCGCCACCGGCTTGAGCGTGCTGCTCACGGTGTCCGGACGCGGGGGCTGGGAGGTCATTGTCATCGATCCGACCCGTTCCTTCAAGGAGGGCGAGTCCGTCTCGCTGACCTGGCACGAGGACGACGCGTACCTGCTTTGCGAGACGTCTGACGCGGGCGTCGACGGTGCTGCTGAGCGCAGCGATGAGGTCGCGATAGAAAGGCACGCACTCGATGCTTGACCGGTTCGGGGGATCGCTGTGAGCGCCGTCGCCAAGAGCGCCGGGCCCAGCCGGACGCAGCCACCGCCCGCGGTAGCCAGGCATGTCACGGTCAGCATCAAGGACAGGGCGTGGACCTATGCCGTGGCGGTATTCAACGTGCTGTGTCTGCTGTTCCTGTTGACCCCGATCATCGTCGTCATCTTTACATCGTTCAACGACACTTCCATCGTCGCTTTTCCGCCGCAGTCCTGGGGCTTCTCCGCGTACCAGCAGATCCCGGGCAGCTTCTTCGATAATCTGCGAATCAGCGTGCAACTCGGGCTGGTCAGCGTCGTCATCTCCGTCGTGTGCGTCGTGCCGCTGTCGTTTGGGCTGGTGCGAGCCCGATTCCCCGGCAAGTCGCTCGTCGAGCAGTTCTTCCGTAGCCCGCTGCAGATCCCGGCCGTCGTCATCGGCCTCTCGCTGTTCGAGTTCTACGTGCTGCTGCAGGGCTCCGGCTTGTCGTTGCGCGGCAGCTTCATCGGCCTGGTCATAGGCCACGTGATCGTGGTGATGCCCTTCATGCTGGCTGCGGTGCTGCCGCGTGTCGCGCTACTGGACCCCGACATGGAGAAGGCGGCCGCCAGCCTCGGGGCCGGACCGATATACATCGCCCGGCGCATCACCCTGCCCTTGCTGCGGCCGGCATTGATCGCCGGTGCGTTCATCGGCTTCGTGATCTCGTTCAACGAGGTCGCGGTGTCGCTCTTCCTCGTCGGGCCGGGCACCACGACGCTGCCCGTGGCGATCTTCTCGGACCTGTCGCAGGACTTCGCGCCATGGATCTTCGCGATGTCCACGCTGATCATCGTGATGTGCGCGCTCGTGGTCTTGGCCGTCAATCGCTTGGTGGGGTTGCGAAGCGCGCTGAGTGGCGACCGCTAGATGAGCGCGCAGACCCGTCCCGACGTCCAGAACGTGAAGGCGGATCGCGTCGACGGGTGGGACAAGGCGCTCGGCCGAGCCCTCTACCTCGACGATCTGCCGGTTCCCCACGGCTGCCTGCACGCGGCGCCGATCCTGAGCACCCGGGCACACGCGCTCGTTCAGGGGATCGACGGCGCGGCCGCCGCGAACATGCCGGGAGTGGTCGCTGTGGTGGACCGGGACCACCTGCATGGCATGGATCCGGCTAGCCCCGTGAGCGAGTTCCACAGCATCGGCGGCCTGTCGGTCGGTGAGTTGCGGCTGCTGGCCACCGAACGGGTCCGGTTCGAGGGCGACTTGATAGGCATGGTCGTCGCCGATGACAGACAGGCGGCACGCGCCGCCGCTCGCGCGGTGCGAGTGGACTATGCAGACCTGCCGTTCGTCGGCTCGTACAGCCAGGCAATGCGTCCGGGCGCCGCAGTGCTGCACGAAAACGATCGGCGCAGCCGCGGTTCGAACCTCGCGTTCAGCGACGAGTTCGCCTGGGGCGACGTGGACGCGGCCCTCGCCGTCGCGCCGCACGTGTCACATCACGAGTACTACGCTGGCAACGCGTTTCAGCGGCCGATTGAACCTACCACGTCGTGCCTCGCGCTGCCCGACGGCGACGATCTGACAGTCTGGGCCTCGCTCAACCAGCCGGCGCGGTTGGCTGACATCCTCAGTCCGGTGATCGGGCTGCCTCGCGATCAGATCCGGGTGCGCGTGCCGTACGTTGGCGGCGGGTTCGGCGCCAAACACATAACGCCTGCGGTCGTCTGCGCGAGCGCGGTCGCCTACAACCTGTGCCGCCCCGTCAAGTACATCGCTTCCGATCACGAGTCCTTCCGGACCACCGCACGGCACGCGATCAGGTATTACGCCAAGGTGGGCTACGACGACGACGGCAACATCCTCGCGTTGGACGTAACGCTCGAGGTCGACACCGGCGCCTACTTCACCGGCGCGGCGCTCGTCACGCACAACGCATGCATCTCGGCATGGGGCTGCTACCGCGTACCGAACTTCCGCGTGCGCGGCACCGCCGCCTACACGAACAAGGTGCCCGCAGCGGCATTTCGCGCCACTGGCAAGAACACGACCACGTTCGCCATCGAGTGCATCATAGACGAGGTGGCGCGCAGGCTCGGCGTGCCAGCGGACGTGGTCCGCCGCCGCAACATCCTCAAGCGAGGGGAACTGATCGCCGAGAAGTGGCGCGTGCGCGGTGTCGAGATGCCGTCGAACGTTCCGCCCATGGACACCGATCTCGACGTGCTGCTTGATCGCGCGATGGAAGGCATCCGCTGGCAGCGTGAGTCTGCGCCACCGCCGGCCGACGGCGCGCGGGTCCGCGGGCGTGGCAGCGCGCTGTCCCTGCGGCACGGCACGCATGGCGGGGGCCGAACATACGCGATGGCGACGATGGACGCGAGCGGCACGGTGCACGTGCACCACAACGCGCCCGATCTCGGCTCCGGCGTCTACACCGTCTTGTCGACGGTGGCAGCCGCTACACTCGGCCTTCCGATCGAGCGCATTCGTGTCGGGCACCCGGACAGTGCCAACGGGATGTTCTTCGCCGGCACTGCTGCGCAGCGCACTACCGTTCAGATGGGCGGGGCAGTCCATGACGCGTGCAACTCGCTGATCGCCGAGATCATCGATGTCGCCGCGCAGTCCAGAGGCGGGCGCGGCGGGGACTGGCGCTACGAGGCAGGCCGTGTCTGGCGCGGGCAGGAGTCGTTCGATGTAACGGACGTGTTGAAGAGCTTCCGGGGCAAGACGAGCATCTCGGCTATCGGCTCATTCGGCCGCACTCCGTCGGAGGATGCGGGCTTCGGCGCGCTGGACGGTTGGGCGGCCGGGGCTGCCGCAGCCGAGGTGGAGGTGGACTGCAACACCGGTCAGGTGCGCGTGCTGCAGTACTGCGCCGTCGCGGACGCCGGATGCGCGATCCATCCGGTGTCGGCGGTGCGGCAGGTCGAAGGCGGTGTAGTGATGGGTCTTGGCTTGGCATTGTCAGAAGATCTCGTCTACGACGAAAGTGGGCTGGCCAACGGCGACGCTTGGTCCTATCGCGTGCCGACCATGGCCGAGTTGCCGGAGAACATGTCTGTCGTGCTAGTCGAGAATGCGGACGGCCCCGGCCCGTTCGGGGCCAAGGGCTTGGCGCAGACCTCGTTGCCGTGCACTACGCCGGCGATCGCCAACGCGATCCGGGACGCGATCGGTTGCGATCTCCGTGTCGCGCCGTTCACGTCGGCTCGAATCCTAGGGGCCCTGCGT
>DATJTM010000785.1:0-3328 GCA_035503395.1 Luteitalea sp. | reverse complement strand
GTGCTGGACGTCAACCTGCTGGGTGTCTTTCACACCGTGCGTGCCGCGTTGCCGTCGATCATCGAGCGCCGCGGCTAAGTGTTGGTCGTGTCCTCGCTTGCCGCGTACGCGGCGGCTCCGGGCATGGCGCCCTACGACATGTCCAAGGCCGGCAATGAGCACTTCGCGAACGCGCTGCGACTCGAGGTCGCCCACCTGGGTGTCACCGTCGGTTCGGCACATATGTCCTGGATCGACACCGCGCTGGTCCGCGACACGCAAAAAGACCTGCCCGTGTTCGGCGAGCAACTGGCGAAGTTCCCGTGGCCGTTGAACAAGACCACGTCGGTGGACAAGTGCGCCGACGCCTTCGTCGATGGCATCGAGAAGCGCAAGGAGCGCGTGTACTGCCCGGGTTGGGTCAGTGCGTTTCGCTGGCTCAAGCCGTTCCTGTCCACCCGGCTCGGCCAACGGCCACTCCTGACAAGTGCCGGCGATCAGGTGGCCAGAATGGACGCCGAAGTCGCCGCACTCGGGCGCTCCGTCAGCGCTCACACGCAGCAGCTGGAGAAGTCCTAGGCCAATGGCGGCGACCCGCTGCACTCGGCTGCGCCGAGTTTGCGATCGCCGCTAGCGTCCGAAGCCCGGGCGGCGACGACGCAAGTAGCGCTCGAACTCGGCGGCCAGCGCGTCGCCGTCGATCTTGCCCAGCGCCTCGTTCATGTCGACCTCGGCATCGCCGCGTTGTTCCAATGACTGCACGTACTCGGCGACTTCGTCATCCTCGGCCGTCATTTCGGTGACCGCCTGCTCCCACTCCTCGGCCTGCGCCGGCAGGTCGGCCAGCGGCACCTCGATGTCGAGCACGTCCTCGACGCGGCGCAGCAGCGCCACGGTCGCTTTGGGATTGGGTGGCTGCGACACGTAGTGCGGCACCGCCGCCCAGAAGGTGACCGCCGGTATGCCGGCCGCCACGCAGGCGTCCTGGAACACGCCGGCGATGCCGGTCGGGCCCTCGTAGCGGGTTTCCTGCAGCCCGAACCGACGCGCCGACTCGGGGGAGTAGGCCGCGCCGGACACCGGCACGGGTCGGGTATGCGGTGTGTCGGCCAGCAGCGCGCCGAGGATCACCACGGTGTCGACATTGAGCTTGTCGGCGACCGTCAGCAGCTCGGCGCAGAAGGTGCGCCACCTCATGTTCGGCTCGACGCCGTGCATCAGCACGATGTCGCGGTCGGCGCCCGGTGGTCGGCAATGCGAGATCCGCATCGACGGCCACACCAATTCTCGCGTCACGCCGTCGACCTGCCGGATCACCGGGCGGTTCACCTGATAGTCGTAATACGCCTCGTCGTCGATCTCGACGATCGGATCGGCCTCCCAGATCGCGTCCAGATGCTCCAGCGCGTCGCTGGCCGCGTCACCGGCGTCGTTCCACCCCTCGAATGCCGCCACGACGATCGTGTTGTGCAGTTCGGGTAGTGAAGTGCTGGCATCCGGCGAGGTCACAGAATCAGCGTACGGCCTGATCGGAGTCCCGGTGGGACGAGCGGCGCGAAGCATCCGACCATTTTCCATAGACAGGCTATGCTTGTTTGGATGACCTCCGCCGGCAACACGCGCTACGACCCCGGCCTAATCGAGACGTCGTCGCAGCGCGCCGTCGTCGGCGACGGCGCCACAAACCGGCGCCGACGCGGTCGAGGCGAAATACGTTCGGCTGCAATCTGGTTAACGTTAATAACTGCAACATTGCCGACAAGATCCGCGAGCTGGCCCTCAACGGCAGCGCGATCGCTGGCTGGGTCGAGTCGAGCTGGGCGTCCAGACGTCGGGTGACGACGTAGACTTTTCTGGTCGAGAGGCGTTGCAACGGTTCGCCGGTTCATGCCGGTTTCCGCCACGCTCGGCAGAGTCAAGGACGCCTTCCGCTATGGAAGGAACGTACGTGACCGCTTTTGAGCCGAACATCCGCCCCGACTGCACCGATGAACTGACGGCTGCCCTGGGGCAGCGGATCATGGTGATCGACGGCGCGATGGGCACGGCGATCCAGCGCGACCGGCCGGACGAGGCAGGCTACCGCGGCGATCGGTTCACCGAGTGGCCGACGGCTCTGCAGGGCAACAACGACCTGCTTACCCTGACTCAGCCGCAGATCATCGAGGGGATCCACCGCGAGTACCTCGAGGCGGGCGCCGACATCCTGGAGACCAACACGTTCAACGCGAACGCGGTCTCGCTCTCCGACTACGAGATGGCCGAGCTGGCCTACGAGCTGAACTACGCCGGCGCGGCCCTGGCCCGCAAGGCCGCCGACGAATTCAGCACCCCGGAGAAACCCCGCTACGTCGCGGGCGCAATCGGGCCGACGACACGCACCGCGTCGATCTCGCCGGACGTCAACGACCCCGGGGCCCGCAACGTCTCCTACGACCAGCTGGTCGCCGCCTACCTCGAAGCTGCCAACGGCCTGGTCGACGGCGGCGCCGACCTCATCATCATCGAGACGATCTTCGACTCGCTGAACGCCAAGGCGGCGGTGTTCGCCGTCGAGACGCTGTTCGAGGACCGCGGACGCCGCTGGCCAGTGATCATCTCGGGCACCATCACCGATGCGTCCGGGCGGACGTTGTCCGGTCAAGTCACCGAAGCGTTCTGGAACGCGATCAGGCACGCGAAGCCGCTCGCGGTGGGCCTCAACTGCGCGCTGGGCGCGCCGGAGATGAGGCCGTATATCGCCGAGGTGTCGCGGATCGCGGACACCTTCGTCTCCTGCTACCCGAACGCCGGCCTGCCCAACGCCTTCGGCGAGTACGACGAGTCCCCGGAAGCTCAGGCCGGCTACATCGCCGAGTTCGCCGAGGCCGGTCTGGTCAACCTGGTCGGTGGCTGCTGCGGGACGGCGCCGCCGCACATCGCCGAGATCGCCAAGGTCGTCGAGGGCACACCGCCGCGCGAGCTGCCGGAGATCGACGTGGCCACCCGGCTCTCGGGCCTCGAGCCGCTCAACATCACCGACGATTCCCTGTTCGTGAACATCGGTGAGCGCACCAACATCACCGGCTCCGCCCGTTTCCGCAGCCTGATCAAGGCCGAGGACTACGACACCGCGCTGTCGGTCGCGCTGCAGCAGGTCGAGGTCGGCGCGCAGGTCATCGACATCAACATGGACGAAGGCATGATCGACGGCGTCGCCGCGATGGATCGGTTCACCAAGCTGATCGCGGCCGAGCCGGACATCAGCCGCGTCCCGGTGATGATCGACTCCTCCAAGTGGGAGGTCATCGAGGCGGGCCTGAAGAACGTGCAGGGCAAGCCGATCGTCAACTCGATCTCCATGAAGGAG
>DATJTM010000784.1:0-3479 GCA_035503395.1 Luteitalea sp. | reverse complement strand
TGGCGAGGCATCGCTCGACATCGAGATCGTGTCGATGACGACGCGTACCTCTGGCGACCCGCGCGAGCTCGGCCTCAGGCTCGAAGCCGTCACGATCGAGAACCAGCCGCTTGGCGCTCGACTCGGCGCGCTCCTGCGACTCGACGCCGTCGTGGTCGCGGTTGCTGGTGCGTGTGCGTGGCTGGTGGGGGCATGGGTCGTCGGCGCCGCGCCGATGCGTCGTCGATGGCTGGCCGGCCTCGCGAGTTGGAGTGCGATGGCACTGGCGCTGGGACGCGGAGGTGTCGCGGTGCTCGCCGTGCCCTGGGTGCCAGCCGTGACGGCGCTGCTGGCCGTATCGACGACGTGGCTCTTCGTGCGCGCGGGGCATCGTCGTGCGACGGCGGTGGCGAGCGGCATCGTCGTCGGTGCGCAGGCGCTGGTGATCCTGTCGTGGTGCCTGTCGACGTTCGTCGACGTGCCGACGTTCGACCTGTGGGAAATCGTGCCGCTCATCGAGGCACAGGAGGCGCGCGGCTTCGCCTGGGCCGACCTCTTCGCGTCGCACAACGAACATCGGCCAGTGATGGCGCGCGCGGTGATTCTCGCCAACATAGCGGTGGGCCACTGGAATCACTGGAACGAGCTCACCGTGCTGCTGGGCACGGTGGCCGTGCACGTGGTCGTGTACCTGGCGGTGGTGCGGCGCGCCGCGCCCGAGCGTGTGACGGCGACAGTCCTCGCAGTCACGGGCGTGGGCACGTTCATCGCCAGTGCGACGCAGTGGGAGAACCTGCTGCATCCCTGGCAGATGACGGCCGTGATCGGTGCGACCGCGGTCTCGGCGGCCCTGGCCGTGCTTGTGTGGTGCAAGCCGTCATGGCCGGCGTGGACGGGCGCGCTGATGGCGATGCTGGTGGGGACGGGCGCGTTCGCGAGTTGCCTGGTCGCGTGGCCGCTAGGGGCCTTCGCACTCGCGGTCCGGCGCGGACCGCAGTGGCACTGGCGGACCGCGGCGTGGCTGCTGGCGGCGACTGTCGTCGGCGTCGGTTACCTGCACGGTCTCGTGCGGCCGGCGGGTCTGCCACCGCCCGCGCGTCTGTTCTCGTCGATCGACGAGACGCTCTTCGTCCTGCAGGGCATGTGCATCGCACTCGCGATGCCGGTCTGGTACACACCGCTGGCCATTCCGCAGGGCCAGGTCGTCCCATGGAATCACCTGCCGTCGATTGGCGTGGGCGCTGCCGCGTTGGGCGTCGCGCTGACGGCGCTGAAGTGGAGGAGGGCCGCCGGCGATCCCGCGACCTGGCTCTGGCCGGCGCTGCTGATGCTGTTCGCGCTCGGCGCCTGCCTGGCGACGGCAATCGGGCGCGTGCCGCTCGGCCTGTCGGCGATGACGGCGTCGCGCTACATCGCGCTGACCAGCCTGTTCTGGGTGGGACTGGTCCTGCTGCTGACCGTCTTCACGCCGCTGCGCGCGGCGTGGGCGCGTGGCGCCAGCCTGGGTCTCGCCGCCATCGTCATCGTCCTCGGCTTGCGAGGGTGGGTCGACGGCCGGCCGTTTCTCGAGTCCGACTACATCGGCACTTCGCTGGGCCGCGACGCCCTGCTGCGCGGCGACATCGCGGCCACGACGATGCTGTTTCCGACGCCGCCCGTCCTGGACGAACGACAGCAGGTACTGCGGCGACGAGGGCTGTCGCTGTTCCGGCCGGGCGCCCGCGACTGAGTCACGACGCGAGGCGGCCGCGGCCGGGCAACCCCACCTTCCACGACGGGTTGATCGTCACGTTGCAGGTCGCGTGCGTCTCCAGGCACTGCGCGTCTCGTGGCCAGTCGTAGCGCTGCAGGGGCGTCAGCGGGAATCGAGCCAGCGACACGACGAGTGCGGCCGCGACCGCGGCCCACGCGAAGCGATAGCCCCGATCCAGCAACAGCAACGCCAGCCAGGTGCCGGCAATCCAGGGGATGAAGAAGTAGCGCGCGCCGAGGTGTTCGGGCGGCACGGTCAGGATGCTGCCGGCGGTGAGGCAGAGACACGCGACGCCGCAGGCCACCAGCGGCCAGTCGCGGCGACGGACGCCGATGGCCGTGCCGGTCACGAGGAAGGCGGCGGTGGCCGCCACCACCACGGCTTCGAGTGGGCGTCGTCCGGCGGCCTGGAGCACCCGGAGCAACGTGCCGCTGATGCGAGTCGTGAGTCCTTCCGCTCGCGGATGGTGCGAGAGCGCCACCGCGGTCGCCAGAACGCCGACGGTCACCAGGACGAGCAGCGCAAGGCTGTAGCGATCGCGCCACCACCACGCCCGCAGTGCCGCACATGGCCACAGCAGGATCGCGAATGGTCCGGTGAGGGCCACGAGCGCCGTCATCGTCAACAGCAGCACGCGCCCGCTGCGTGTCGTTGGCGGCGGCGTCGCCAGAATCGCCACCAGTCCGGTCGCCGCGATCCACTGCACGTTGGTGATCGTCGCCCAGATCTCACCGGATGCCGGCGTCAACAGCACGGTGAAGACGCACGCCCACTGGATCGGGCGATTGGTGGTGGCGCCGCCTTCGAGCAGCACGGCGAGGAAGAGCGCCGTGAGGGCAACCGCTGCGTACGCGTACAGCGACGGCAGCCAGGCGATTGGGACGTGCGTGCCGACGAGAGCTACGAGACGTGGCGTCGCGTGCCAGTAGCCGTTGTACGGCACGACCAGGCTGGCGGCACCCTGATGCTCGGCCTCGAGGTAGAAGACGACGGCGTCTTCGGCCCAGAACTGCGGGTAGACGAGTTTGTCCGTCTGTCGGAGGGCAATGACGACGATCACGGCCAGCAGCAGGAGGAGCAGCCGCACGAGCCTTGTACGAGCCAGCACGCGCGTCACATTAGCACCCGGCATCGGCGGCGAATCGTTGGTCGAGCTTCAGTGCGGTGCGTCGGCTGACGCGTGCCCGGTCTCGCTGCCCGCGTCGTTGGCCACCTCGTCTGGCCCATCGAACGGCAGCACGTCGTCGCCGCGGATGGACGTCGCAGAAGGGTCACTGAGGTTGTGGACACTGACGCCGAGCAGTCGCACCGGACGCGTCGCCGCCTCCGTGCGTTCCAGCAACTGGTGTGCGTGTTCGGCAATCGACGCGATGTCGCCGACGCCACCCGCGACGCTGAGGCTTCGCGTCACGGTGGTGAAGTCGGCGTAGCGCACCTTCAGCGTCACCGTCCGCGCGCGCAGCGCCTTGCGCTCGACCCATTCACCGCAGAGGCGCGACAGCCTGTCGATCTGGCCATGCATCTCGGCGACATCACGCAGGTCCTCGGTGTAGGTGCGTTCGGCGCCATTCGACTTGGCGACGCGATGCGAGATCACCCGTCGGTCGTCGCGGCCCCAGGCCAGCGCGGTCAGCCACCCGGCCTGCGAACCGACCGCCGCCTGCAGCGTGGCCGGCGGCACGGTGCGGACGTCGACGAGCCGCTCGATGCCGTGCGCCCGCAATCGCCCCGCGGTGACCGGGCCGAC
>DATJTM010000783.1:0-4362 GCA_035503395.1 Luteitalea sp. | reverse complement strand
TACGGCCTGCGCGAGATGCATCGTACGTGTCAGGTAGGCTGTAGGCCGTAGCTCATAGGCCGACGCCTCAACGGACCGCTCGGCGAGCGATCCCTACCGCAACCGTTCTGTGATTGCGTCCACATCGTAGACGCATCCGCCCCATGTGCCGCCGCTCGCGGCCTGCAAGGCGGCCCACAGCCGTGTGGCCCCAGGCAGTTTCGGATGCGGCGCCAGCCCTGGGTGCGGCTCGCGTGCCGCCAATGTCTCCTGGTCGACCACGAGCTCACCGCTGACGGCGTCCACACGCACGAGGTCGACGCGGCCATGCAACTGCCGCGTGTCGATCTCGACGCGCACGAGATCGCCGTCACGCAACCGTCCGAGCGGACCTCCGGCCAGCGCTTCGGGCCCCACGTGCCCGACGCAGGGCCCCGTCGACACGCCCGAGAAGCGCGCATCCGTGATCAGCGGCGTGCCGCGCAGCGTCGGCAGGTGCTTGAGCGCGGAGGTCACCTGATAGACCTCCTCCATCCCGGTGCCCATTGGCCCGATGCCGGCCACGACGACGACCTCACCGGGCTGGAGTGCGGTGGCATCGTGCGCCTTGATCGCGCGGATGGCCTCGGCCTCACTCGTGAAGATACGGGCTGGCCCGATGTGTCGATACACGCCGTCGTCGCCGAGCAGGTCCTTGGCGATCGCCGTGCTCTTGACGATGGCGCCGTCGGGCGCAAGGGAGCCGCGCAGGAAGCACACGGTGCTGGAGAGGCCGGCGGCCCCAGCAGAAGGTGGCGGCAGGATGACGCGGTCAGGATCGACGCCATCGCGGTCGCGCAGCAACGCGCGGCAGCGCTCACGCCGCTCGCTGCCTTCCCACCAGTCGAGCGCCTGATCGAGCGTGACGCCCGTGCAGGTGGGCACGCTCGTGTCGAGCAGTCCCAGCGCCCGCAGGTGTAGCAGGACTTCGGGTACACCACCGGCCAGGTGCACGCGAACGGTTGGATGCGGGCCGGCCGGCAGCGCGTCCACCAGGCGCGGCACCGCCCGATTGACGGCCATCCAGTCGTCGATGCCAGGCCGCGTCAGCCCAGCCGCATGCGCGATCGCCGGCACGTGCAGCAGCAGGTTCGTCGATCCGCCGAACGCCGCATGCGTGATCATCGCATTACGGATCGAGGCGTCGGTGACGAGCGTCCGCGCCGACCAGCCGAGGGCCCGCTGCGCCTGCACGCCATGCACGGCGCGCGCCGCGCCATCGAGCCAGATCGCCTGTCCCGACGGGGCCAGTGCGCTGTGCGGCACGGCCAGGCCGAGCGCTTCGGCCACCACCTGCGCCGACGCCGCCGTCCCGAGGAACTGGCAGCCGCCGCCGGGCGACGCACAGGCACGGCACCCCAGCGCGGCCGCCTCTTCGAGCGTGATGAGGCCGTGCGAGAAGCGGGCGCCGATCGTCTGGATGGTGCCGGCATCCTCGCCGTCGGTGGCCGGCAACGTGACGCCACCAGGGACAATCGCGACGGGCAGATCGCCGGCACCGGCGATCGCCATCAGCATCGCCGGCAGGCCCTTGTCGCACGTCGCCACGCCGATCACCGCGGATCGGTTCGGCAGCGATCGGATCAGCCGCCCGAGCACGGTGGCCGCATCGTTGCGGTACGGCAGGCTGTCGAACATGCCAGGCGTGCCCTGCGATCGCCCGTCACACGGATCGGTGCAGAAGCCGGCGAACGGCGTCCAGCCTTCGGCCCGACCGGTGAGCGCTGCCTGACGCATCAGCAGGCCGACTTCCCAGTGACCGGTGTGATAGCCGAGCGCCAGCGGCGAGCCATCGGGCTCGCGCAGGCCACCGAGCGTGCTGAGGAGCAGCAGTTGCGGTTGCCGGACGGCGTTGGGCTGCCAGCCCATGCCGACGTCGAGCGACCAGCCGAACAGGTCGCCGCTCGGGCGATTCAGCAGGTCGTCGGCCGTGAACGGCAGCTGCCCCGAGGGTCCCGGGACAGCTGTCGTGATGTCGTAGATGGAGGCGTCGCCGCGGTCGAGCGCGGCCGGCGTGGCGGGCAGGTCGCCGTACGTCACGTCGTGTCGGTGCGGCTTACCGCGATGCCGAGGTGGCGGTCGGCTGCGCCGCGACAAGACGGGCGATGCGATCGGGCTGGTTGAACGCGACGTAGATCGCGCCGTCGGGCCCCATCACCACGTCGCGCAGGCGGCCGACGTTCTTGAACAGCACTTCCTGCTTCACCTGCGTGCCATTCAGCTCGAGTCGACGCAGTTCCTGGGCCGCCAGCGACCCGAGGAACAGGTTGCCCTTCCAGCCCGGGAACTTCGCGCCCGTGTAGAAACCGATCGACGACACGGCAATCGACGGCACCCAGTACGTGATCGGCTGCTCCATGCCCGGCGCCGCCGTCTTGTCGGTCATCGGCGTGCCGTTGTAGTTCATGCCGTAGGTGATCACCGGCCAGCCGTAGTTCTTGCCCTTCTCGACGAGGTTCAGCTCGTCGCCGCCGCGCGGGCCGTGCTCGACGTCGTACAGCGCGCCCGTCGTCGGGTGCTGCGCGAGGCCCTGTGGATTGCGGTGACCGTAGCTCCAGATGCTCTTGATGGCATCGGCACGGCCGACGAACGGATTGTCCTTCGGGATCGAACCGTCCTCGTTGATGCGGTGGACCTTGCCGTTCGGACGGGTGACGTCCTGGGCGTCGGTCTGCTGGCCGCGCTCGCCGATCGAGAAGAAGACATGGCCCTTCCCATCGAACACGAAGCGGCTGCCGAAGTGGACGTTGCCGGTGCGGTACTTCTCGGCGGGGGCCTTGAACAACGGCTGGATGTCGGTCAACGCGTTGCCGGTCAGCTTGGCGCGAATGACGGCCGTCATCGCCGAATCGTCAGCGCCCGGATCGCTGTACGAGATGTAGATCCAGCCGTTCTTCGCGTAGTCGGGATGCACGGCCACGTCGAGCAGGCCACCCTGGCCCTTCGACCACACGGCCGGGGCGTTCTCGACCGGGGCCGCCGCGAGCGTGCCCTTCGCATCGGCGATGCGCAGCGCACCACCCTTTTCGGCAATCAGCATCCGCCCATCGGGCAGGAAGTCGAGCCCCCATGGGGTGTTGACGCCTTCGACCACGGTCTCGAGCTTGAACGCATGCTTCTCGCTCGAGACGACGACGTTGGCCTGAGGTGCGGCGTAATTGCCCCCGGCTGCCTTGGCCTTGCCGGCGGTCTCGCGGATGTACACGACCATCGCGCGAATCTCTTCGTCGCTCAGCATCGTGCCGAACGCCGGCATGCCGTTGGCCACGCGTCCGGCCTTGATCGTCGTCGCGAGGGCGGCGTCTGTGTTCCCCGACGTCCACACGTCGTCCAGCATGCTTGGGGCTTGTGCGCCCTGCATGTTGGCGCCGTGGCAGCTGGCGCAGACCTCGGTCCAGACCTTGGCGACGTCCTTCTTGGGCGCTGGAGTCTGGGCCAGCAGCAGCGGGCCGGCCGCAAGTGCGCTGAGTCCGATCGTGATGGCTGAATAGCGGAACACGGTCATGGTGTGCTGTACGGTCGTCACATCGACTCCGTGTACCACTTCGCGAATGGCTCGTAGCTCACGCCGAGATGATCGAGGGCCGGTTTGGGCGCGCCCGTCCACTTGGCGACGAACGTGTTGCCCGTGTACTGCAGGTCGTCGATGCCGATCTTGCTGGTGAAGAATCCGGTGGCGGTGAGGTCGCGCACGGCGCTGAAGAAGCGCACGCCGTGCGAGTGTTCCGGCTTGGCCTTCTCGGGCCACGCCAGCGCGTCGCACAACTCGGCCTGCTGCGCCGGCGTTGCCTTGACGAACGGCTGCTGGAAGCGGGCCCGCGACTCACGATCGATCCAGCGGATGCCGCCGCGCATCAGCAACTGACGCTGCGGCTGGTCGACCATCATGTAGTCGATGAACTCCGGTACGCCGGCGTCGCTGGCGTTTCCGGACTTCTCGTCCTTCGGGATGATCAGGTTGGCCAACGCCGTCACCGTGGCGAGTTCGTGAGCGGTGAAGTACTTCGGCTTGTAGGCCGTCTTCCCGCCCGCCGCACTCCGCCGCGCCTGCTGCGCGTGCTGATGCGCCTGCTGGGCCTCGGCTTCGGTCCACGAGATGGTGGCGGCCGCGCCGGCCGCGCCGAGCACCTGCAGCGCCTTGCGTCGATTCAGCTTGTCCATGGTTGTGTCCTAAACCGCGAGCGCCTGACGCTGCTTGGCGATGTACTCGCTCGTCCGCCACGCCAGCGCCATGATCGTCCAGGTGAGGTTCTTGTCGGCCTGCGACACGAACGGACCCGCGTCGGTGACGAACAGGTTCTTGACCTCGTGCGCCTGGCAGTTCTCGTTGAGCGCCGACGACTT
>DATJTM010000782.1:0-6126 GCA_035503395.1 Luteitalea sp. | reverse complement strand
GCACGCAGCGCCGCAGCACGCCGCACCTGATCAACGCGCGCAACCGCGTCATCAAGGAAGGCCTGCTCGGCAACGTCGGGCTCGTCGAAATCTACTGCTACTACCACATGCGGACGCGCGAGAATCCGCCCGACACGACGCCGCCGCCGAACCTCGATTACGAGCTGTGGACGGGGCCGGCGCCGATGCGCCCGTACAACAAGCTGGTGCACCCGCGCAGCTGGCGGGCCTTCATGGAATACGGCAACGGCATCGTCGGCGACATGTGCATCCACATGCTCGACATGGTGCGTTGGTTGCTCGATCTCGGTATGCCGACGCGCGTCGGTTCGACCGGCGGCATCCTGATCGACAAGGCGAGCAAGGCCAACATCAGCGACACGCAGACCGCAACGTTCGATTTCGGCAACCTGCCCGTCGTGTGGACGCACAGGACGTATGGCGATCCGCCAGACCCGAAGTATCCGTGGGGCGCGACCATTTACGGCGACAAGGGCACGCTGAAGGCCAGCGTCATGAGCTGGGACTTCATCCCGCGCGGCGAGGGCGGCACGCCCCTGCACGAGGACGTGACCTACGAATACGAGCAGTTCCCGGAAGACAGGACGGAGAAGGACCTCGAACGCCACGTCGCGCCAGCCATCCGCGGCCACATGAAGAACCTGCTGGCGTGCATCGAGAGCGGCCAACGCCCGGTCGCCGACATCGAGCAGGGCCACATGTCGACCACCGCCTGCATCCTGGCCAACCACTCGATGAAGCTCGGTCGCTCGCTCACATGGGACCAGGCCGCCGGCCGTATCGTCAACGACCCCGACGCCAACAAGCTCCTCGCGCGTCCGTACCGCGCGCCCTACAAGCATCCGGATCCGAAGAGCGTCTGACATCGACGCCTTGACGCTCTACATGTAGATCGTTTACATGTAGACGTGCGAGGTGTCGGTGGCTGATTCGCGTTCTGATCTCCTGCAGGGCACGCTGGACCTGCTCATTCTCAAGATCTGCGGCACCGGGCCAGTGCATGGCTATGCGATTTCGCAGCGCCTGCGAGCCCGTTCGGAAGAGGTGCTGCAGGTGCAGCAGGGGTCGCTCTACCCGGCGCTCCACCGCCTGGAGCGCAAGGGACTGCTGAAGGCCACGTGGGACACCACCGACACGGGGCGCGAGGCGAAGTTCTATCAGCTCACCGCGGCGGGGCGGAAGCAGCTCGATTCGGAAACCGCGTACTGGATGCAGATGTCGCGGGCGATTGCGCTCGTGCTGCAGACGGCGGACTAGCATGCTGCGCCGCTGGCTGTCTCCACGCGCCCACGCCGAACGCCGTCTCACGCAGGAACTCGAGTTTCACCTGCAGGAGCGCGCGGCTGAACTCGAAGCCGAAGGTCTCTCGGCCGCCGACGCGGTGAGCCGAGCCCGCCAGGAACTCGGCGCGATGGATCCGATCCTCGAGGGCTGTCGCGACCAGCGCTGGTGGCGCGGCCTCGACGACCTCGCACGCGATGCCCGCTACGCCCTGCGCTCGCTGTCGCACGCCCGCGTCTTCAGCATCGTGGCCCTGCTCACGCTCACGCTCGGCATCGGCGCCAACGCCGCGCTGTTCCAGGTCTATGAGGCGCTCGTGCTGCGGGCGGTACCGGTGCCCGACCCGGAAGCGCTGCACGTCATCCGGATACGGCCGGGTACGCCGCGCTCGGGCAACTTCACCGGCAACACGCCGCTGCTGACCTCGGCGCAGGTCGAGGAACTCCGCCGTACGGACGTGGCGCGCGACGGATTCGCCGTGTGGAGCAACTTCCGCTTCAACCTGAACGACAGCGGCGAAGCGCGCTTTGCCGAGACCTTGATGGTCAGCGGCGACTACTTCCGCGTCCTCGGGCTCCAGGCGCAGCGCGGGCGGCTCCTGTCCACCGACGACGACCAACCGGGATGCGGGGCAGGGGCAGCGGTGCTGAGTCACACGTTCTGGCGCACGACGTACGGCGGCGCCGACGTGATCGGGCAGTCGCTGCGGCTCGGGGGGCATGTCTTCCAGATCGCCGGCGTCGCGCCGGCCGGCTTCTCGGGCCTCGATATCGGCCGCGATTTCGATGTCGCCGTGCCGCTTTGCGCCGAGCAGGTCCTGCGCGGCGACCGCACGATGTCGATTGAGCGCCACAACTGGTGGCTGGCGCTGGCCGCGCGGCTGGCGCCCGGTGAGTCGCTGGAGGCGCGCACCGCGAAGCTCGAAGCGCTGTCACCGGCGCTGTTCCAGGCGACGCTCCCTCCTATGTATCGACCGGAGCTCGCCAGGCCGTTCCTCGAGTTCAAGCTTGCCGCGATCGACGCGCGACGCGGCGTTTCGGGCTTGCGACAGCAGTTCACGAGCCCGCTGCATCTTCTGATGGGCGTGACGGTGCTGGTGCTGGTGATCGCCTGCGTCAACCTCGCGAACCTGCTGCTCGCCCGCATGAGTCATCGCCAGCGCGAGCTGGCGGTACGCCTGGCCGTCGGTGCGTCGCGGGCACGGCTGGCGCGAGTCGTGGCCGTGGAAGCCGGTCTGCTGGCTGCGATGGGCACGCTGGCCGGGGTTGCACTGTCCACCCCCCTCAGTCGATGGCTGGTCACCGCGTTGATCAGTCCGGGCGAATCGGTGCATCTCGACGTGCAGGTGAACTGGACGCTCCTGGCGGCGGCGGGAGGCATCGGCCTGTTCGTGAGTCTGCTGTGCGCGCTGGCGCCGACGCTGCGTGCGGCCGCGACACCGCCGGGGCAGGCCCTGCGCGACGGCCTCCGGACGACGAGCAGCACGACGACGTTGTGGTGGCGCCGTGCGTTGATCGTCACCGAGGTTGCGCTCACGTTCGTCCTGGTCGTCGGCGCCGTGCTCATGGCGCGAACGCTCCAGCAGTTGCAAGCCGTCGATCTGGGTTTCGACGCCCGTGGGCTGGTGACGACCGAACTGGCCATCGAGCATGTCCCCGACTGGCAGGGCCGACGACTCGCGATCCTCGACGCGCTGCAGGAGCGGCTCGGTGGCCTGTCGTTCGTTCGCGGCGTATCGACGCTGGACTACGTGCCGATCGGGGGCTCGACCTGGAATGACACGGTGCGGGTCGATGGTGGCGGTGCGGTCGACATCGACACGCAGCTCAATCGCGTCGGCGAAACGTTCTTCGACGTGATGGACACGCCTGTGCGCGAGGGTCGCGTCTTCACTACTGGTGATCGGGCCGAAGGGACCGCCCTCGCCGTCGTCAATCAGGCGTACCAGGAGCAGGCGTTCAAGGGCGCCTCCGCGATCGGACGACGGGTGCGATTCCTGAGTGAGCCCACCCAGGCCTACGAGATCATCGGGGTCGTCTCGGACACGAAGTACGGCTCGCTGCGCGAGGCTCGGCAGCCGGTGATCTTCGTGTCCACACGCCAGCAACTCGCCCCCGGCCCCTTCATCTCGCTCGTGGTACGCACCAATCTGCCCGCTGCCGCGGCCATCCCGCTGATTCGCAGCGCCGTGCTGGATGTCGAGCCGACGGTGACGCTCGAGACGCGCGCGCTGCAGGACACGATCGACTCGAGCCTGCGCATCGAGCGCCTGCTCACCCGCCTGTCACTCTTCTTCGGCGGCCTGGCCCTGCTGCTCGCCGGCGTCGGACTCTATGGCGTGATTGCCTACACGGCCGCGCAGCGCCGGCGCGACATCGGCATCCGGCTCGCGCTCGGCGCGCCGCGGCGGGGCGTGGTGTTGCAGGTGGTGGGGCACACGGGCTGGCTGATCGCCGCTGGCCTGCTGACCGGAGCGGCCGCGTGTGTGCCGCTGTCGCGATGGGTCGAAGGACTGGTCTTCGGCGTCACGACGCGCGACCTGGCGATCTATGGCGTGGCCGGCGGCGTGCTCGCCGTGGTGGGAGTGCTGGCGGCGTGGCTGCCAGCCTGGCGGGCCGCCCGGATGAACCCGACGGCGGCCCTGCGCGTCAGCTGACCGTCGCCACGTACGCCTGATGAGGGGCCCGGCCGTGACCTAGCTTCGCCGCACGGCTTCGGTGCGCCAGCCAGCCGGCCCTACCTCCATCGTCGAGCGAACTGGCCGTCGTCAGCGGGCGACGGCCAGCGTGAGCAGGAAGCCGGCCTCGTCGTCCTGCCACGACGCGGCCGCCTCGAAACCGACGGCGCGAAGAATCGTCTGGAACGCTTCGGGCTCGTACTTGTAGGAACTCTCGGTCCAGATCGATTCGCCCGCCTGGAACTCGATCGACAGCTCCGCCCCCGGAATCTCGACGCGCTGCTGCGCGAGGCTC
Organism: Luteitalea sp.; assembly: GCA_035503395.1. GTDB lineage: Bacteria > Acidobacteriota > Vicinamibacteria > Vicinamibacterales > Vicinamibacteraceae > Luteitalea. The sequence continues at coordinate 1,852 of DATJTM010000782.1, read as the reverse complement.
ACCAGGTGCATCTCCATGCGATTGGCGCGCGCGTTCCAGCGCGCGTCGTGCGCGAAGCGATCGAGCGCGAAGTTGGCGCCCAGTTCACGATTGAGCCGCACGAGCAGGTTGGTGTTGAAGGCGGCCGTCACGCCGAGCGGATCGTCGTACGCGATACGCAGCCGCTCGGGATCCTTGACCAGGTCGGCGCCGATCAGCAGCGTGTCACCGCTCTGCATCGACGCACGAATCCGCTGCAGCAGGAGTTCGGCATCGGGCGGATCGAAGTTGCCGATGTTCGATCCGAGGAAACCGACCATCAGCGTGTCGCCCTCCGTGCGCCGCGTTGCCACGTCGCGGAGGCCGCTCTCGTAGCGAGCGACGTGCGTGTGCACTTCGGTGCCCTGCACCTGTCGCACGCGTGCCTTGGCGGCGCCGAGTGCCGTCGCGGAGACGTCCACCAGATGGACCTGACGTGGGGTGTCGCGGGTGCCGGCTTCGTGCGCGAGCAACGTCGCCAGCTTGTCGCCGCTGCCCGGCCCCAGTTCGACGATGCGGGCACGATGGCCGGCGGCCTCGAGGATGGCGCGCCCGTGCCGGTGCAGCAGACACGTTTCGGCCCTGGTGATCGGATACCAGGGCAGTTCGCAGATGGCGTCGAAGAGCGCTGAACCGAGCGCGTCGTACAGTGCGTGCGCCGGCAAGCGGCGGGGGCGGCCGTTCAGCAGACGCGCGATCTCCTGGGCGAAGGTCTCCGGGCCGCTGGGCGCCGTTCCGGCGGCGGCGCGCGGCCCACGTTGGGCGCAGTCGATCAGGCGCATCGTCGCGCGGCTCATTGCGTGATCTCCACGGTGCGGAACGTCGCGTAGACGTAGGGGTAGCGCGGGCGGAACCAGTTGCGGAAGCTCGGACGGAGCAACTCGCGGGCGGTGGCCTGCGAGCCGCCCTTCAGTACCAGGTGTGACTGGTCGAAGAAGTCGGCAGAGTACTCGGGATACGACGGAATCGGCGTGAACCCCGGGAAACCTGCAAACACGGTGGACGTCCACTCCCAGCCGTTGCCGACCAGATCGTGGATGCCCCAAGCCGATTGTCCGGCCGGGTGGGTCCCGACCGGCTGGGGCTCCCAGCTGTGGAAGTCGAACACACCGTGCGCCGCGGTCGGTGCTGCGTCGCCCCACGGATGCTGGCGCCAGCCGCCGTCGGGCGTCGCGTAGGCCGCGCGCTGGAACTCGGCCTCGGTCGGCAATCGTCGCCCCGTCCATCTGGCGTACGCGTTCGCTTCCGCGTAGCTGACGTACGCCGGCCACGCGAGCGGCAGCGGCAGGTCCTCGAACATGCCGTGCCACGCCCACGCCGATCCGGTGCGCGTCCAGAACATCGGATGCTCGTGTCCTTCGTCGCGGATCCACGTCCAGTCCGCGTCGGTCCACCACTGTGGGTCGCGATAGCCGCCAGCTTCGACGAACGCGAGGAAGTCGCCGTTGGTCACGTCGAGACGCTGGATGCGAAACGCCGGCACGTCGACGACGGGACCGGGGAACTCGTTGTCCCATCCGAACGCAATCTCGCCGCGCGTCGCACCGAGGCACGCCTGGCCGGCCGGGACCTCCACGTCGCCCTGCGTCTCGGCCCCCGGCGTCACGACGACGCGGTAGTCGGCCGGGGCGCGCTTGGCGTCGTGGGGGAGCCGATGCCACATGTAGAGCAGCGTCTCCTGGTGCATCGCTTCGTGCTCGAGGATGGCCCACACGGCGTCGCCGCGATCCATCAGCGGATGGCCAGGCTGGTCGAGATCGCCGTCGCGCAGGGCCTGGCGGACGCGTTCGTCGGCCGCTTCGACGAACGCCTGCACGGCGTCGTCGGCAGGCCA
>DATJTM010000781.1:0-5434 GCA_035503395.1 Luteitalea sp. | reverse complement strand
CATCGCGGTGGCGATGCTGCCGAGCCGCATCGGCGCGACGTTGCTCGGGAGCCTGGGCCTGCTGGGGCTCGGCTTGTCGGCCGTCGGCCTCTACGGCGTGATGGCATACGCGGTCGCCCGTCGGACGCGCGAAATCGGCATCCGCGTCGCGATCGGTGCCGGTCGCTGGACGGTGACGCGCCTGGTGCTCGGCGAGGCCACGTGGCTCGTCGGGATCGGAGCGGTCCTCGGTCTGGCCGTTGCGCTCTTCCTCGCCCGTCCCCTCGCCGCATTCCTGGTGCCGGGCCTCAGTCCGGCCGATCCCCTCAGCTACGGCAGCGTCCTCGTCGTGTTGCTCGGGACAGGCCTCGCCGCGGCCGCAGGACCGGTCGTCCGCGCACTGCGGGTCGCCCCGATGGAGGCCTTGCGCGCCGAGTAGACTGCCGACGTGGCTGTCCCTTCCATTTCCATCCGGCCGGCCGTCGCCAGCGACGTGCCGGCGCTCGGACGACTCGGCGCGGCGTTGATGCGGCTGCACCACGACTTCGACGCGCGCCGGTTCCTCGCGCCCGGCGACGACCCCGAGGCCGGTTACGGGTGGTTCCTTCGCGAGCAGATGTCCGACGACGAGTCGCTCGTGCTCGTCGCCGACCGTGCCGGCGAGGTGGTCGGCTACGTGTACGCCGGCATCGAGCCGCTGTCGTGGAAGGAACTGCGCGACGAGTGCGGCTTCGTTCACGATCTGCTCGTGGCCGAAGACGCGCGGGGACTGGGTGTTGCGCAGCAACTGCTCGACGCCGCGTTCGACTGGCTGCGCGCCCGCGGCATGCCGCGTGTGGTGCTGTGGACGGCCGAGCAGAATGCCACCGCCCAGCGCGCTTTCACGCGGGCCGGGTTCCGGCGCACGATGGTCGAGATGACGCGCGAGCTCTAGCCCGGCACGCCCGTCGCATGGATCCGCGTCGTGCGCGTCCCGTCCATCGTCGTCTCGTTGACGTGCCTCATCGGTGCGGCAGGCTGCGCGCGACCGGTGCGCGTGGCCACGGTCGATGTATCGAGTCAGCGATGTCGTGCGGTCGAGTCTGCACCGCAAGCACTCCGCTGGACGGCTCCCGCCGACGACAAGCAGCGAACGAGGCTCGATCGCTGGTGCGCAGCGGTCGGTCCTCCACTGCTGCGAAGCTCCCCAACCCCTGACGCGGGCATCGACGGCGTGACGATCGTGGCGTGGAACGTCCACGTCGGTCAGGCTGACATCCACCGGCTGATCGGCGATCTGCGAGCGTCGGGGACGAAAGCGCAGACGCGGGCGATCGTCCTCCTCTTGCAGGAAGCGAAGCGCACGGGCGGCGACGTGCCACGGCGCGCGCCGCGCGGTGCCCGGATGGCGGCGCGGATCGGTCCAGCAACTGGCGAGGCGCGTCCATTCGACATTCAGACAGTCGCACGGGAACTGGACTGGTCGCTCGTGTACGTGCCGAGCATGCGCAATGGCGAGCCGCCCGTGGAGGCAACGGCGGCGGACGACCGCGGCGCCGCGATTCTGTCGTCGATCCCGCTGACGGCACCACACGCCATCGAGCTGCCCGTCGAGCGCCAGCGTCGCGTTGCGATCACCGCACGTCTCGCACACCGCACGTCCGCGGGCCTGCCGTGGTCGCTGGATGTCGTGAGCGTCCATCTGGAGAACCGTCCAGGTCCCGGCCGCGGATGGTTCCGGGCAGCCGCCGCACGCACGCGTCAGGTCGAGGCACTCCTGTCGGCTCTGGCCAGCGCGAAGACGGCAGGCACCGGGGTTGTCGATGACGTCCCGGTCGTGATGGGAGGCGACCTGAACACCTGGCGCGGCTCACGTGAAGGTGCCCTGCGCCTGCTCCGCCGCGCCTTCCCGCGCGGCGGCAGCGACGTGCGGCCCACCTTCCGGCGCTTCCGCCTCGACTACCTGCTCGGTCGCCTGCCGGACAGCGTCTCGATCACGCAACGTCGTCTCGACGATGCGTACGGGTCGGATCACTATCCGGTCGTGGCGGAGATAGACTTCGGCCGGCAGTGACAGACCGGGGACCGGGTACCGGGTACGGGGTACCGGGTACGGGGTACCGGGTACGGGGTACCGGGGACCGGGTACCGGGAACATCCCAGGTGGGGCCCGTTGTCCCAACGCGGCCCGACGGCCAACGGGTACCGGGTACCGGGTACCGGGTACCGGGGACCGGGGACCGGGGACGGCAACCGGCAACCGGCAACCGGCAACCGGCAACGGGGACGCACTCGTCACGTGTAGCGGCCGGACTTTGTCCGGCCGGAACCGTCCGACGACTTGTCCGCCGAAGCCTTTGCGAAGGCGGAAGTCGGACGGCTACGAATTCCGGGAAGGTAGGGCCCGTTGTCCCAACGCGCCGGCCGGAACCGTCCGACACTGTCCGCCGACGCATTGGCGCAGGCGGAAGGCGGACGGCTATGAATATCGAGGCAGCCAGAAGGAGCGAACGTGCAACGACGTGACGTGTGCGGTCTCGTGATCGGGACGCTGATGATGTTGACGGGCGCGACGGGGCTCGCGCAGACACCGGTGCCCACGCCGCCACCGCCACCGCCGGTGTCGCCGGAGGTGCAGGCCGATGGACGCATCACCTACCGCTTCCGCGCGCCCAACGCGAAAGAGGTGTACGTGTCGCGGGCTGGGCTCGAGCGCTTGCCGATGACGCGCGACGAACAGGGTTTGTGGACGGCGACCGGCCCCGCGCTGCCGCCGGACATCTACCAGTACACGTTCAACGTCGATGGCGTCTCGGTGCTCGATCCGGTCAACGGGTTCGTGGCGCCGAACCTGCTGAACATGTCGAACATGGTGCGTGTGCCCGGGCCCACGAGTGGCGCGGGCCATCTCCCGTGGGACGTCGCCGACGTGCCGCGCGGCCGCGTGACGCACCACTTCTACAAGTCGGCGCGCATCGGCGACCACCGTGACTACTACGTCTACACGCCGGCCGGCGACGAGGCCGGCAAGACGAAGTACCCGGTGCTCTACCTGCTGCACGGGTTCAGCGACGATGCGAGTGGCTGGACGTCGGTGGGCCAGGCGCACGTGATCCTGGACAACCTGATCGCCGAGAAGAAGGTCACACCGATGGTCGTGGTGATGACGCTCGGGTACGGCGCGCCGGAGATCGTCACCCGCGGGCCGCGGGCCCCGAATCTGCGGCAGAAGAACATGGAAGGCTATCGTGACGCATTGTTCGCCGAGGTGATCCCGGCGATCGAGCGTGACTATCGCGTCGACACCCGGCGCGAGCGCCGCGCCATCGCCGGCCTGTCGATGGGCGGCGCCGAGAGCCTGTTCACCGGGCTGAACGCGATCGATCGCTTCGCGTACATCGGCGCCTTCAGCGCCGGCGGCCTCGGTCCGGTCGCGGAGATGCCGCAGGTGTTCCCGAAGCTCACGGCTGCCGAAGGCAAGCGACTCGAGCTGCTGTGGATCGCGTGCGGCACCGAGGACGGCCTGATCGACGCGAACCGTCAGGTGCGCGCGTTCCTGAAGGAGAAAGGCATCGCGCACGAAGGTATCGAAACGCCCGGTGCTCACACCTGGATGGTGTGGCGTCGCAATCTCGCGACCTTCACGCCGTTGCTGTTCCGGTGAAGCGCTTTCCCGCTCGAGTGTAGGCGTCGGACTCTGTCCGACGCTCGGCGGGCTGACCGCCGGACAAAGTCCGGCGGCTACACCTGCTGAATCAAGCCTGCCGTTGCCGGTTTCGCTTCCCGGTTCCCGGTTCCCGTATTCCGGTTCCCGCCCCTAGTACACCTCGTTGTTGCGGCGCGCTGCTGCGTTGGGGAGCAGCGGTTCCATCCAGCCGAAGCCGACGTCGCTCGTGCTGCGGCGCGTACGGCCGACGGCATCGCGGCGAGGTTCGGGGAGCTGGCCGGCGACCATCGATCTGACGGTCGCGGCCAGTTCAGGCGCCACCGCCGATCCGACTTCGGCGAGTCGGAACTGCGCGGCCGGTGTCACGTCGGCGCGCCCGGCGACGCAGGCGTCGACGAGTTGTCGCGCGGCACGGTCGCCCGACATCGACGTCAACGGCGTCACGATCCCGGCGCCAAACCACTTCGCTTCCTTCTCGTGCTGGCCGCGCAGCAGGATCTTCACGTGCGAGCCCGTGCGCATCAATCCCGGCGTCGCGGTCGTCACGAGGATGCCGTACTGGTGCAGTTCGGCGCGCAGGGTTTCCGACAGTCCGACGAGCGCGAACTTGCCCGACGAATAGGCCGACAGGTGCGGCACGCCGACTCGCCCTCCGAATGACGACACGTTGAGCAGGCGCGCGCCGCCAGGAGCCTGCTTGAGGTACGGAAGCGCTTCGCGTGTGAGGTACAGCGGTCCCCAGAAGTGCGTGTCGAGCGATTCCTGGAAGTCCTCGAGTTCGGCCACCTCGAACGGCGCCGCCTGAATCACGCCGGCGTTGTTCACGACGATGTCGAGGCGGCCCCAGCGGCCGACGACGAGTTGCACGAGGTCGCCGACGGCACGCGGGTCGCGGATGTCGCAGCACTCCGCGATGACCTCGTGGCCGGCGCGCCGCAACTCGTCCCCGGCCCGCGACAGGTCGCCCGGCGTGCGCGAGACGATCGCGAGACGAGCGCCGCGTCGACCGAATTCGCGGGCCAGCAACAAGCCGAGGCCTCGGGCGCCGCCTGTGATCAGCACCGTGCGGCCCTGCAGGTCGTACCGGCGTCGGCGGGCATGCAGCCAGGCCGCAGCGCCTACCGAGATTGCACCGCCGACCGCGAGCATGGCCGCGCCTGTCCGTTCATCGCGCGAAAGCGTCATGCGATGAGGAAAAGCAAGGTCGCGGCCACAGGCCGTCGCGCAGCCCCTGCCTGCGCCACGGGCTCAGGTGTGTCGCTCAGAGTTGGGGACGCACGTGATTCGGCCGCGCGGCGACTGACGGCACGTCGAGTGGCATCCAGGTCGAGGGCGCCGGCGGAGCTGATCGGAGGCGACGGACGCCCATCGATCCGAGGACGAGGACGTAGCCCGCGGCAGTCGCGGCAAAGGCCATCCACCACAACCGTTCGAGGCCGGCCGGAGACGCCGCGCTGACGGCCATGACCACAGTGATGCCGATGACCAGCGCGCACGCGACCCCGAGAGACGTCCTCATGGCCGGGTTCCACTGCAAGCGGGACGCCAGCGAGGTCGATCGACCTCGCTGGCGTGATGAGGCGGTACTTATCTGATGAGGACGGCCGCGTGTCCAAATGAGTGACGCGAAAGCATCGTGCGCGTTCACGTTCGCTACGACACACGGCGTCGAGACCCGAACGAGCGGCAGGACGTCGCCCGCACGCGTCTCGGCGGGGAGGGTCTCTCTGCCAGCCACGTCAGACGACGCGGCTGGCGATGTGGTCGGACCTAAATCTCGGCGCCCCGGCCGGGCAGGCTCACGTTGAG
>DATJTM010000780.1:0-3310 GCA_035503395.1 Luteitalea sp. | reverse complement strand
GCGACCAACGGCGATCGGGTGGCACTCCTCGACCGGGACAGCGACGCCGCGCAGGCCGGCGCCAAGCGGATCGTCGACGCAGGCGGCGAGGCGCTGGCTGCGTACGTCGATGTCGCCAGCCGTTCTTCGGTCGACGACGCGCTCGCCAAGGTTCGTGGTGAATTCGGACCCGTCGAGATCATGGTCACCAGCGCCGGGATCGACGAGACGACCCCGTTCACCGAAATCACCGCCGAGGCATGGGATCGCATCATGGCGGTCAACCTGACGGGCACCTTCCATTGCCTGCAAGCCGCACTGCCTGACATGTTGGCCGCAAAATGGGGCCGCATCGTGACGATCTCGTCGTCGAGTGCCCAATCCGGCGCCGCTCGCATGGCGCACTACGTGGCTTCCAAGGGAGGGGTCATCGGGCTGACCAAAGCGCTCGCTCTCGAGCTGGCCCCGCGCGGGATCACGGTCAACACCATTCCGCCGGGTTTCATCGAGACTCCGATGCTCCATCGCGCTCATCAGCGCGGCGATCTGCCCGACCTCGACGCGGTCATCGCTCGCACTCCGGTGCGGCGCGCAGGCACCCCCGAAGACATCGCAGCTGCCTGCGCCTTCCTGTGCTCCGACGACTCCGGCTACATCACCGGGCAATCGCTGAACGTCAACGGCGGCTGGTACCTCTAAGCCCTGCTGAAACGTGCCCGTACTGCGGACGCAGTACGCGCAGGTGCCTGCCACGGGACGACGCGCAGCAGTGGCTAACGCCGGACAGTGATGGAGAGCGAATCTTCGTCACTCGAAAGGTGATCTCTCATGGCCGCATTGGCGCGCTGGTGCATTCGACACAGGAAGCTCGTCATCGGTGGATGGGTTGCCCTCCTACTCGGACTGGGCGCCGCGCTGGGAACGGCCGGTACCGCATTCAGCGACTCCACGCGCTTGCCGGCCAGCGACTCGAGTACGGCGTATGGCTTGCTCGCCAAGGCCGGCAACGATGCTGCGTCAGCGACAACAGGAACGATCGTCTGGCGGACAGACAGCGATTCAGCCATCTCCCCCACTACGCGATCGACCATCGCGCCGATGCTCGAACGGGTGTCGGCTGTCGATGGCGTCGCACATGTGCTAAGTCCGTTCACGCCCAACGGCAGCGTTCAGGTGAGCAAGGACGGACGTACCGCCTATGCCACGGTCGTCTTCGCATCCACATCGCATGCGAAGCAGGCCGCGCACCTGGCGAAGGAGGTCAGCAACGCCCGGCTGACCGTGCAAGTCGGGGGCAACGCGTTCACCGATCACATGCCGTCACAGGCGAGTGAGATCGTCGGCGTCCTCGCGGCGTTGGTGGTGCTGCTACTGGTCTTTCGTTCGCTGTGGGCAGCCGCGTTGCCCATCATCACCGGGGTCACCGGCGTCGGGGTCTCAACGTTGACCGTCATGCTGCTCTCGCATGCGCTGACACTTCCCAGTGTCGTCACGAGCATGGGCGCGCTGATCGGGCTAGGCGTCGGCATCGACTACGCGCTCTTCATCGTCAATCGGCAGCGGAAATCCCTGCGAGGCGGGGCGGATCTGACGACAGCAATCTCCACGGCCATGAACACCTCTGGCAGGGCCGTGATCTTCGCCGGTGGCACAGTGATCATCGCGCTGCTCGGGATGCTGGTCCTGAACGTGGGCTTCCTCAATGGGATGGCCGTCAGCGCTGCCTTGACCGTTCTGATTACCGTGGCCGCCGCCGTAACGTTGTTACCCGCCCTGCTGGCATCGATCGGGCTCAAGGTGCTGCGACGGTCCGACCGCAAACTGCAGCCGCTGCCAGCGGTTGATTCTTCAGCAGAACCGGGCCTTTGGGCCCGCTGGGCCGCGATCGTGGAGCGGCGACCGCTGATCAGCTCTGTGCTGGCGCTCGCCGTTCTCGTGGTTCTAGCCGCCCCCGCCGTGGCATTGCGTTTGGGGTCCGCCGACGCAAGCAGCGACCCGAAGGGAACCAGCACTCGCAGCTACAACGACACCATGTCGCGCGCGTTTGGCGCCGGCTTCGATTCCCAACTTCTGCTCGTGGCCGAGACACCCGACCAGCAGGCGCGGCTGGCCTGGGACAGGTTGACGACTGAGATTGGTCATGTCGACGGCGTGGCTTCTGTTGGTAGCCCGACCGCGCTCAGTGGCGGCGCGTTGTCCATGGTGAGCGTCACGCCTACCACCACCGCCCAAGCCAGGGCCACGAGCGCTTTGGTCGCCGAGTTGCGCTCCGGTGTCATCACCGGGGCCGAGTCGGGCACTCATCTGAGGGTGCACGTAGGTGGAAGCACGGCGACGAGCATCGACTTCGCGCGGGCCCTCACGAGCAAGCTGCCCTTGTTCCTCTTGGTCATCGCGGCGCTCGGATTCGTGTTGCTAGCTCTGGCGTTCCGCAGCCTGCTCGTTCCGGCGATCGGTGCAGTCGGCAACCTGCTCACCATCGCTGTCGCTCTCGGTACGACCGTGGTTCTATTCCAGTGGGGGTGGGGGCCGGCCGTATTCGGTATCGGAGGGGGCGCGCCGCTGGAGTACATCGTCGCCGTCCTCATCGTCGGCGTGGTCTTCGGCTTGTCGATGGACTACCACGTATTCCTCGTGAGCCGCATGCATGAGGAGTGGAACGCGACAAGCAACAACCCACGTGCCGTTCGAGTCGGCGCCGCGGACACCGGACGCGTCATCGCGACGGCGGCCACGATCATGGCGTGCGTCTTCGCTGCCTTCGGCTTCGCCGGTGTACGGGTCACGTCCGAATTCGGCGTCGGCCTTGCTCTTGCGGTACTCGTCGACGCCTTTCTCTTGCGGATGACGCTGATTCCTGCAGTCATGCACCTGTGCGGAAAGCGGAACTGGGCCATCCCGGCTTGGCTGGATCGGGCCATGCCACAGCTGTCTGTCGAGGGCACGGCGACCATCCCGCTGTCGTCGGAACTTCCCACTGGAGAGCAGCTTCGGCAGCGGGTCGACGTCGCGTAGCGAGTCACAATGGGGATGGCCGAACACGCCGCAACCCGGCAAGAGGCGCGCCGGATGGCATTCGGATTGATGGGGACGGGGCGGTGGATAGCAATGGAAGACGCGGCAGCGGCATGGCGGAGACATCCTGACGCCGCCCTCACCGCAGGTGCCTTGATCGTGTCGGTTGTCATCGCTTTGCCGAAAGAGGCTTGGACCGACGACGCCAGTTGGGCCTTTGCGCTGTCGATGCTCGCCTGGCTCCCGCTGACTGTGCGGCTGCGTTGGCCGGCGGCGGTTGTCGTTGCAACGGCGGCGTTGGATGCGGCAGACATCA
>DATJTM010000779.1:0-2277 GCA_035503395.1 Luteitalea sp. | reverse complement strand
ACGCCGGTGATGCCGACGCGGTGCGCGCCGCCGGTGTGCGGCAGCACCGCCTCGAGGACGTTTGCCGCGAGTTCACCGTCAGCAGGTCGCTGACTCTCGACCAGCGTGATCGCCTGGGCCAGGATGGCGCGATCGCCGCGGAGGACGCCGTCGACGTACGACTCGACGGCCAGACGCGCGCGGGTCATGCGGTGGGCGAGGTGCCGAGCGCCTCGAGGATCTGCTGCGCGCAGATCGGGATCACGCTGCCCGGACCGAACACCGCGGCCACGCCCGCTTCCTGCAGGAACGGCACATCAGCGGGCGGGACGACGCCGCCGACGACGACGAGCACGTCGTGGCGACCGAGCGCCGCGAGTGCCGCGATCACCTGCGGCACGAGGGTCTTGTGACCGCCGGCCAGGCTCGACACCCCGAGCACGTGCACGTCGTTCTCGACGGCCATGCGCGCGGCTTCGTCCGGCGTCTGGAACAGCGGCCCGACGTCGACGTCGAAGCCGACGTCGGCAAACGCCGTCGCAATGACCTTGGCGCCCCGATCGTGTCCGTCCTGTCCCAGCTTGCAGACGAGCAGGCGCGGGCGTCGGCCCTCATCGGCCGTGAAGCGGTCGGCCATGCGGCGCGCGCGCTGGAACTCGGGGTCCTGCGCGCTCTCGGCGGCGTACACACCGGAGATGGTACGTCCGACCGCCTGGTACCGGCCGAACACCGCCTCGAGGGCATCGGAGATCTCGCCGAGCGTGGCGCGCGCGCGGGCTGCGTCGATCGTGGCATCGAGCAGGCGTCCGTCGGGCGACGCCGCGGCCCGACCGAGCGCGGCAAGCGATGCCGTGACCGCCGCGTCGTTGCGACTGGCCTTCACCGCCGCAAGTCGACGAGCCTGTGACGCGCGCACCGCCGCGTTGTCGACCTGGAGCACATCCAGCGCCCTATCCTGAGCCGGGCGGTGCGCGTTGACGCCGACGATGACTTCTCGCCCGCTATCGATGCGGGCCTGCCGCCTCGCTGCCGCCTCCTCGATGCGCAGCTTCGGCAAGCCCGTTTCGATCGCCCTGGCCATGCCGCCGAGCCGCTCGACTTCCTCGATGTGCCCCCACGCCCTGTGCATCAACTCGTGCGTCAACCGCTCGACGTAGTGACTGCCGCCCCACGGGTCGACGACGTGGGTGATGTGTGTCTCCTCCTGCAGGTACAGCTGCGTGTTCCTGGCGATGCGGGCCGACGCATCGGTCGGCAGGGCAATGGCTTCGTCGAGCGCATTGGTGTGCAGCGATTGCGTGTGGCCGAGCACGGCGGCCAGCGCCTCGACGCACGTCCGCGCGACGTTGTTGTACGGGTCCTGCGCGGTCAGGCTCCAGCCCGACGTCTGGCAATGCGTGCGCAGCGCCATCGACTTCGGGTTCTGCGGCCCGAATCCCTTCACGAGCGTCGCCCACAGCACGCGAGCGGCGCGCAGCTTGGCGATCTCCATGAAGTGATGCATGCCGACGGCCCAGAAGAAGCTGAGACGCGGCGCGAACTGATCGATCGAGAGCCCGGCCGCGAGGCCGGCGCGGATGTACTCGAGCCCGTCGGCCAGCGTGTAGGCGAGCTCGAGGTCGGCCGTCGCGCCCGCCTCCTGCATGTGATAGCCGCTGATCGAGATCGGGTTGAATCGCGGCATGCGTGCCGCAGAAAAGCGGAAGATGTCGCCCACGATCCGCATCGACGGCGCCGGACCGTAGATGTACGTGTTGCGGACCATGAACTCCTTCAAAATGTCGTTCTGGATGGTGCCCGACAGCTGCTCGACCGGCACGCCCTGCTCCTCGGCGGCGACGATGTAGAACGCCAGCACCGGCAGCACGGCGCCGTTCATCGTCATCGAGACCGACATCCGATCGAGCGGGATCCCGTCGAAGAGAATCTTCATGTCTTCGACGCTGTCGATCGCCACGCCGGCCATGCCGACGTCGCCGACGACGCGCGGATTGTCGGAGTCGTAGCCGCGATGCGTCGCCAGATCGAACGCGACCGACAGTCCTTTCTGTCCACCAGCGAGATTGCGGCGGTAGAACGCGTTGGACGCTTCGGCCGTCGAGAAGCCGGCGTACTGCCGGATCGTCCACGGCTGGTTGACGTACATCGTGGGATAGGGACCGCGAAGGTACGGCGCGATCCCCGGATAGGTGTGCAGGAAGTCCAGGCCGTCGAGGTCGGCCGCGGTGTAGAGCGGCTTGACCGCGATCCCTTCCGGGGTCACCCAGATGTCGTCGCCGGCGAACTCCGGCGTCTCGA
>DATJTM010000778.1:0-4486 GCA_035503395.1 Luteitalea sp. | reverse complement strand
GATGAAGGCCTGCTGTACCGGGTGAAGGCGGCCGTCACGTTCGAGGCCCTCGATCGTCACCACCTGCAACCCCGACTGCGGTGTCGTCATGCAGGCCCGCACGGTCCGTCCGCCGACCAGCACGGTGCAACTGCCACATTGCCCTTCGCCACACCCGCCCTTGGTGCCGGTCAGTGCGCACTGGTCGCGCAGCACGTCGAGCAGGCGGGCGCCGTCGGGCACCGTACCCGTCCACGCGCGTCCGTTGACGGTGAGTTGCAGTTCGGGCATCGCGGTCAGTTCTGCGTCGAGGCCGGTTCGCGTGTCGGCCCGATCACGAACAGCGTGTTGCCGGACGGATCGTGCAGATCGAACGTCCTCGAGCCCCACTCCTCGTCGCGAGGGGCGCGGGGGATGGGCACGCGCGCGCTCCATTCCGTGTAGTAGCCGTCGACGTCCTCGACGTGGAACGACACGCAGGCATTGCGGCCGTGGCCGTCCATCGGGGAGTCGAGCGTGATGTGCATCTCGCCGCGGGCGACGCCCAGCAGGCCGGTGTGCCCGTCGTCGGAGACCTCCCAGGTCACAGTGAAGCCGAGGCCGTCGACGTAGAACGTCCGGGCGGCGGCAAGGTCGTCGGTCGGCAGCACGGGAACCACGCGATCCATCGGCACACCTCGGGGCAGCAGGAGACTGCGCCCATCATGCCTGCATCAACACGCGGCGGCAACCGGCGAGGGCGTGGCCTACCGCTTGAAGCGCTCGAGGTCGATGCCGTACTTCTGGATCTTGTAGTGCAGGATGCGTTCGGTGGTGTTGAGCAGCTTGGCGGCCTTGGCGCCGTTGCCACGCGTCGTCTTGACGGCGTCCTGCAGAAGGTCCTTCTCGTAGGACTCCACCGACTCGGTCAACGACAGCCGCGGCACCGTGCCCGAGGCTTCCGCGGTCTGCAAGGTGGGCGGCAGGTGATGCGCGTGGATGACGCTGCCGTTGCAGACCAGTACGGCCCGCTCGATGGTGTTCTCGAGTTCGCGCACGTTGCCCGGCCAGTGATAGCTGACGAGCATGTCGATGGCCGGGGTCGAGATGCGCTTGATCTGGTTGCCGTGTTCCGCGGAGTACTTCTCGAGGAAGTGATCGGCGAGCAGCATGACGTCCGCCTTCCGTTCACGTAACGGGGGCGCGAAGATCGTGAACACGTTCAGACGGTAGTACAGGTCTTCGCGAAAGCCGCCGTCGGCGATGGCGGTCTCGAGATCCCGGTGCGTGGCGGCGATGAGCCGGACGTTCACCTTGATGGTGGTGGTGCCGCCGAGCCGCTCGAACTCACGTTCCTGCAGCACGCGCAGCAGCTTGACCTGCGTCTGGGGATTGAGGTCGCCGATTTCGTCGAGGAAGAGGGTGCCGCCCTCAGCCAGTTCGAAGCGGCCCTTCTTTCGCGTCTGGGCGCCCGTGAAGGCGCCCTTCTCATAGCCGAACAGCTCGGACTCGATCAGCGTGTCGGGCAACGCGCCACAGTTGACGCGAATGAACGGCTTGCGGGCTCGCGACGAGCTGTAGTGGATCGCGTGCGCGATCATCTCCTTGCCGGTGCCGGATTCACCACGGATCAGCACCGTCGTGTTGGTGCGGGCCACTTGCGCCACCTGCTCGTACATGCCGCGCATCGGGCCGCTGGTGCCGATCATGTTGCGCAGCGCGTGCCGCTCCTGCAGTTCGTCGCGCAGCTGGGTGTTCTCGGCCAGCAGCCGCTGCTTCTCGGCCTGCACCAGCCCGTGCACCTTCACCGACTGGGCGATGATCGAGCCGACGACACGATAGAACTTCAGCGAGCGGTCGTAGTCGCGGTCGCGCTTGAACGGCAGGTCGAGCCACAACGCCCCGACGGTCTTGCGGCTGGCGACGAGCGGCACACAGACGAACGTCACCTCGTGCCGATCGAGATCGGTCCGCTGGCCGGCCCGATTGAGGAAGAGCGGCTCGCGGCTCGCCTGCGGCAGCAGGACCGGCTTGCCGGTGTCGACGACGCGACCGGTGATGCCTTCGCCGACCCGGTAGCGGGCCCGCTGCCCGTTCACCGGCAGTCCGAGCGATGCCGCGATGAAGAGCTCCCGCCCGTCGTCGTCGAGCAGCACGATGGCGCCGCGTGGCACGCGATGGTGCCGCTCGAGGATCTCGAGCACGTGATGCAGCGCGCTGCGCAGATCGAGCGTGCCGGTGAGTGCCTGGCTGATGTCGAGGAGGGTCGAGAGGCGGCGGATCTCGCGCGAGGCCTCGACCGGGCCGACGACCTTGGTGGTCATGCCGCGAGCACCCGGCGTGTCACGACGCGACGGAGACGACGCCTGTGCGATCGACGCTGCGGGCAGCCAGCGGTTCGGGAGCCGGCGCCGTATCGCGCTGCCATCCGTCGCGCGGCGCGAGGGCGGCGTGCAGGCGGACGACCTCACCGACGACCACCAGCACGGGGGCGCGCAGGCCCGCCACACCGACATCGTCGGCCAGTTCGCCGATCGTCGAGACCACGGAGCGCTGTCCGGAGGTGGTGCCCGACTCGATGGCCGCCGCCGGCGTCGAGGCCGGCCGTCCCGCGGCCTGCACGGCCGTCGCCAGGCCTTCGAGGTTGGCCAGCGCCATGAAGGCGACGAGGGTGTCGGCCAGCGCGGCACCGCCGAGCGCATCGGCGAGGTGACCGTCGCCGGCGCAGGACCCGGTGACGACGCCGACCGACGTCGCGTAGCCACGGTGGGTGAGCGGAATGCCGGCGCTGGCCGGCACGGCGGCCAGGGCGCTGACGCCGGGCACGACCTCGAAAGGCACACCGGCCGCCGCGAGCGCGAGCGCCTCCTCACCACCGCGACCGAACACGAACGGGTCGCCGCCCTTGAGGCGGACGACCCGACGGCCGGCCCGGGCCATGTCGATCAGTCCATCGGTAATCGCCGCCTGACTCGTTGCGGTGCCGTGCCCGATCTTGCCGACATCGATCCGGCTGGCGCGTGCCGCCGCGGTCGCCAGCACGTCCGGGCTCGCGAGGTGATCGTGGAACACGACGTCGCAGGTGCGGAGCAAGGTCGCCGCGCGCACCGTCAGGAGGCCAGGATCGCCTGGCCCCGCCCCGACGAGATGCACCGCCCCGGGGCGCGCCGGCTCCGAGGGATGGGCCGGCAGGAAGCGGGTGGCGTGGACGGGGGCGGCAGCGGCGGCATCGAAGACGTCCATCGCGTGCAGTTGTAGCAAGGACGTGGCCGCTTTCCGCGCGCGGCTGCGTCATGCGCCAGATCCCCAATGAATACCGGCAGGAATGCGACGAGCGCGCGAGGGACGTCCAGCCGACGTCCGACGAAGATGTCGTGGTGATCCCGGTGATCCTACAAGTCTGTAGCCTCGGCCACGCTGTGGCGGCCGGCGGCGTCTCTCTCCACTGTGTCGTGAGACCCCTGACCGGTCGTGCGGATCCTTCTGGATCCTACGAACTTGTAGGATCGACCGAGTCATCCCACAAGACCGTAGCCATGCCACGCCGGGGTCCTGATGCCGCCGTGGCCCCGCGACCGCCAGTTCCGCCCGAAAAGACACGTGGTCTCGCCCACCGTCTGCCTCGGTGCCCGGGCGCCGCCCGTCCGGCATGGCTGTTGCTCTGACTGGCTCGCACTGGCGGCCTGCGACGTCGCGGCCGCGACTCTCTCGTGCGCGCACTCTCGTCTGCAACGTCATCGATTCACTGCCCGTACTGCGCCATGCAGTGCGCGATGCGCATCGACGGCTCGACCGGCGAGCCGCGGGTCGTCGGCGACGAGCGCTTCTCGGTCAACCGTGGGGCGCTGTGCATCAAGGGCTGGACGTCGATTGACACCATCGGGCATCCGGACCGCCTCACCGCGCCGCTGGTGCGACGCCCGTCGGGCGAACGCGAAGCAGTGACCTGGGACGAGGCGCTCGACCTGATCGCGGCGCGCATGCAGTATCTGCAGGCGCAGCACGGCCGCGATGCCGTCGGAGTGTACGGCAGCGGCGCCTTGACGAACGAGAAGGCGTACCTGCTCGGCAAGTTCGCCCGCGTCGCCCTCGGTTCGCGTCACATCGACTACAACGGCCGGTTCTGCATGGCCTCGGGCGCCGCCGCCTCCAATGCCGCGTTCGGCCTCGATCGCGGTCTGCCGTTCCCGCTGGCCGACGTCGCCGACGCCGGCGCGATCCTGCTCGTCGGCAGCAACACGGCCGAGACGCTGCCGACCGCGATGCAGTACCTCGACGCGCAGCGCCGCGCCGGCGGCCACCTGATCGTCGTCGACCCACGACGGACGCCGACGGCGGCCGCCGCCACGCTGCATCTCGCGCTGGTGCCGGGCACCGACGCGGCACTCGCCAGCGGCCTCCTGCACGTGCTGATTCGTGACGGGCTCGTGGACACCGACTACATCGCGGCGCGCACCACCGGCTTTGCCGCGGTGCGGGCTGCCGTCGCCGCGTACTGGCCGGGCCGTGTCGAGCGCATCACCGGCGT
>DATJTM010000777.1:0-6268 GCA_035503395.1 Luteitalea sp. | reverse complement strand
CGATGGCATTCAGAGCCTTAGTCGCGCCGGTTCTCGTCGGCGAGTCCGACGCGAGCCCGACGATCCTCTGCGCGTAGTCGATGAGGTCCTGGCCAGGATCCTCCAGGGCAGCAAAGGCGCGGATGACGAACGGATCGCTGGTCTTGCTAGCCTCGCGGAGCGCCTTGAGCTCGGCTTGCAGCTCAGTCACGCGCGCCTTGATCGCGGCGAGCCGCGCATCGACCTCTGCCTGGGTGGGCGCCGCTGCTAGTGCGGCCTTGTGTCGCGCCTGGAGTTCTCGGAGCTGACACTCCACAGACTTCCGGCACTCCAGCGGGTTGACCGGCGTCGCCGCTCCTTGCCACACCTCGAAGGCGTAGAGTCGCGCCCGCATGCGCTCCTGAAGGAACGCGATCTCAGTCTCCACCTCGAGCCGCGACTGTGCCTCGACGTTCTTCAGCATGGCGGCGACGAGCGATCCGCTGGTCACCTCCTTGGCAGCGCTGACGGTCTGTTGAGCCGTCTGATCGCGGGTCGAGTCGTGAATCACGCGCTGCGCTCGCGCGTGAGACGGAACGTGGACGCACGCGAGAGCGAGGACGCTGATGCGGATTAGCGACAATCTCACGATGATGTCTCCTCGGCCGGCCGGACGGCCACGACATGTGACTCTTGCCACTCGCTCGTCGCTCCTTCAGGCGCTCGGCGGGGTCGGTCCAGGCTCA
This sequence comes from Luteitalea sp., assembly GCA_035503395.1. Classification (GTDB taxonomy): domain Bacteria; phylum Acidobacteriota; class Vicinamibacteria; order Vicinamibacterales; family Vicinamibacteraceae; genus Luteitalea. The sequence goes on along the minus strand of DATJTM010000777.1, from coordinate 5,564 downwards.
TGGCGGGTGTCCTGATCGTCCACGTAGTCCTTGATCGGTACCTTGATCATGTAGTGGTCCGAAAGGAAGCGATCGTGGGCGCGGATGTCGCTCGAATGCAGGATGTACTGACGGGAATACCGGAACTTCGGCCGCTTCTGGCGGACGAAGGCGCGATCGAATGGCGCACTTCGGCCCATGTAGTTGCCGTAGGTCGGCGCGTCATGGTTGTTCAGGTCGACGAAGCCGGCATCAATCAACAGGTCGATGGCCGGTTCCGTGTTGCTGACGATGTTGGTGTCGCCGATGAGGACGAGGCTCGCCACCTCGCGGCCCCCGGGCGTGAGGTGGACGATCTGATCTGCGGGCAGGACGTAGATCTCCTGTAAGGCGATGAGGTCGATGCCGCCCATCTCGATGTGTTCGGCCAACGCGAAGGCGCTCTGCTTGCGCGTGGCGCGACTGTATCCCCCGAGGTGCTCGATGTTCCAGCTCGCGATCTGCAGGTAGCTCATCGATCCTCCACGTGGTCGGTGCTGCGGCACGCACTGACGTCACCGGCGCACGCAACACCGGTCAGCCGCGTGGGCTCGTGTGAACGGTATTAACGCCGCAGCAACATGATGCGGACAGCGAGGCGGTGTCCACGTGAACTCCGCGGCAGCGTCCTCCGCGCCTCTCGAGCGGTGAAGTGTTCGCTCCTGCAGCGCGGCGGCCTGCGCGCCTTGCACCCGGTCCACGCGGCCGCTGTCCGAAACTTGGACGACGAGCGTTCTTCGCGAGCAGGAGACACGCGATGACGCCTCCCGCCCCTGGCGGACCGATCAAGAACGGCCGTGCTCGCGCGGATGGAAAGCCGCGCGACGGCGTGGCTCCCGCGTCTGGTGATGCCCCGGAGCGTCGCGGGGCACGCCTCGAGCTTCCCGTGACCACCCCGGAGAAGATCGTCATCGGCCAGTTCTCGTCGATGCCGCTACCGGTCCGTGTGATCACGTATCTGCTGTTCGTGCTGGTGCTGGTGAACCATGCTCTCGGGCCCACCGTGATCCAAGGCGACTTCTACGTGCTCAGCCCGGACGGCGTCCGCGTTCCCGGCGAGAAGTACACCATCAGGGCGCATGGCACCCAGGACCGGGTCAACGCCGATGGGAGGTGGACGCTCACGCTGCCGCGGTCATTCCTGGGAAGCGCCGACGCGCGGATCGGCTCACCCAACGCCGAGGTCATCGGCGACGTCCGAATTCCGGTGCCTCTGCCGCTCCTCTCCGCCTTCAGGCCCTCACGCCCGGTGATCGATGCCACGCCTCAGGGGCGGTCCTGGCAGTTCTCGGTCATACCGATGGCCGCAGTCGGCGATCTCTCGCCCGTCCTGCATGCCGCGACCAAGACGGCCGAAGCATCATCGAACCCCGTGTTCGTGGAGTTGCGGCGCATCCAGTGCAAGCAGACCGACAGGGACAACGACACCGGCCAGATCTACTTCTTCGTGTACCTGAACAAGCGCCTCGTGGAGCCGTTCGGTTGGCCCTCGGTCAAGGTCAAGGGTTCTCGCCTCTCGTTGACGCCAAACGTCCCGCTCAACCTGACGACGCTCCGACTCCAACTGCCTGCCTCGTCGGCGTCGAGCCAGTTCGAGTTCGGCCTGCGCATCTACGATTTCAACAGCGGGCTGTTCGCGAAGAATCCCGACCGGAAGGACGAGCTCGGTGCGCTCAAGCGCATCGTCCTGCCTCACGACCTCGGTGTGGACCTGGAGATGGTCCCGATACAGTCGGCTAACGATGTGCCGACCGGAAACTGCAGCGTGACCATCCGGACCGTTGACAAGTAGGTACGACACGCCCGGGCGCGCTGTCGAAGGTCATATGCCACCTTGATGCGTGGCGGGCGTGCCAGCCGTCTGACGCCGCACACCACCTACCTCCGCGTGAATGCAAGAGACTACATCGTCTGCTGTGTCACCTTGTCGATGCGTTGAGGTGGCGGAGCAGCCCTGCGACAGCAATCAGTACTCGCTCACGCCGCCTCTCGCGCAGCCGCGGCTTTTTGATCCGCGACCAGCGCCGCTGATTCCAGACTCCTAGATCGCGGGCCCCTCTGCCGGACCCTGGTGCGTCGGCTTGTTGGGGTCCGGGGGCTTGTTACCGTCCGGCGTCTTGTTCGTATTGACGTTGGGAGGTGGCGTGTCTCCCTTCAAGGCGTTCATGCCCGCTCCCACCGCAGACGCGGTGGTGCTGCTGCCGAAGTAGAAGCTGACGACGCTCACGAAGACCGTCGCCAGGGTCGTGAAGATCTGCTTGCCGATCTCGTTGGCTTCGCGCCCCTGTTCGGCGTAGTACACCGCGTTGAAGAGCGGGACCGGCTGCCCGCCGCCCTGCGGGGGATCGGTGATGAGCGTGCCTTTGTCGTCGCGGGCTGGTTCTGCCGCGACGCTGAAGCTCTTCTCCAGCGTTGTGATCTGCTGCGCTGTCACCCGCTTCAGCTGCCCGACTTCCACCAGACGCGTGGCCGCCGCGCCCTTGTAGACGAACGTCGCCATGCACACGAAGATCAGCACGAGGCTGAAGGCAATCAGTGCACGCACCGATCCTTCAGGTAGTGCCAGGGCCTGTCGGCGGTCGGCGACGCCGAGGAACGAGTACACGATGCCCAGGCCCGCCATCAACGCGACGATCAGAGCCAGACCCACAAGAATCAGGAACGTCAGTGCCTGTGCACCCTCGTTGTTCCCCTTGGCATCTTCTAGGTAGTAGGCGAACTGATACAGCCCGTAGATAGCCGCGCCCAGCAGGATGATCCCTGCCAGGCCGAGAAAGACCTTCGATGCCCAACTCGTCTCCGTGGTCTCCGATTCATCAGCCATAGAACCCTCCGTCGCGTGATGACACCCGCGGCACCGCCCAGGAACCGAGTGGGGCGCGGACTTCTTGCCAGCTCCTGAAATAACGTCGGCATTCGCGCGAGCGGACAGGGCGCGAGGGCAGGTACGAGCTCATCTTCGATGCGTGTGGATGCGGCGAAGCATCGCCGCTGATACCGACGAGTGCTCCGCCCACGCCGCGTCGCGGACGTCCGCGGGCTGCTTCCGCAACCAGCGTCGCTGTGCCACCAGCCGCTCCTCCGAGTCGATATGCTTGCGCACGGCGTAGCGCACCCGGCCCTTGCCGTCGACGATGAGCGTGCAGCCGCCGAAGAAGTAGCCTTCAGGCACGGCACGCCTCTGCACGATTTCGGCGACGGTGTCGAAGTTGACGCTGCCGCCCGGCGACACGCGCCGCACCGTGCGCAGGGAGATCACCCGGGGCGGCTCGATCTTGCCGCCCGGGCGCGCCAGGCCGCACGACGGACCGTGCTCGTCGTTGCAGATGGCGCGACCGAGCGCCTCGGCGGCCTCGACCTGCCGCCTGTCGTCGCTCCACTGGATCAGGCCGTTGGTGCAATCCAGCTGCAGTTGGCTGAAGCGCAACGCATCCACGGTGATCGGGCGCTCGGGCTGTCGCCACAGCAACGATCCCTCACTCAGATCCTCCACGTCGGGCACCGTGATGCCGTAGTGCCGAAAGGCGGTGACCAGCGCTTCCCGGTAGGCCCACGGATCCTCGGCCATCAGGTCGGTGTCGGCGGTGATCATGGCGCGCAGGAACTCGCCGAACGTGCAGTGATGCGACGGGCTGTAGTCGATGGCCCGAATGACGATGCCGAGGAACTGCCTGGCCAGATCACAGGCGGCACTGGCAAGGAGCTCCACGCCCTCGATGGGCATGCGTCCCTGGTAGGCGGCAAAGACGCGACGGAGCTTCAGCGTCTTGGCAGCAAACACGCGCCGGAACGCTTCGAAGCACGCCGACACCAGCACGGAGCCGAGCGTGTGTTCCTCCTGCGTCGGGTCGTATCGCTTGTCCTCGGGCACCGGTTCGTCGAGGCGGATGTTGTGCACGGCCGTTCGCAACGGCGACCGTCCGTCGATCAGGTCGTACCCGAACTGGCGGCCGATGGCGGCCAACTGGTCGGTCTCGACACCACCCTGGGTCCGCTCGATCGCCGCGGCGACGATGTTGGACTGCGTGAAGTGGAGGAAGATGGCCACCAGATCCGAGAAGGCCTCGTGGAGGGCTGGCACGTCCGGATGCGTGGGTCGCAGGAAGTTGGGTCGCAGTCCATCGAGCAGGGCGTGGCTCACCTCGTGCGCGATGATGTCGCGCGACAGCGCGAGGTACACCCGCCCGCCGGGTTGGCTACGCCCCTTGGCGAAGGACGCCGCGGCCTCCCAGCCGAACTCGATGCTGCCATTCTCGCGGTCGTAGTAGGCGTTGGCGTCCTTGAAGGCGCGCGGCACGAGACGCAGCCGCCCCTCAAGGTGCTGCGGGATCGGACCGAACCCGGGATCACGCCCCAGGGCGTCGGTGAATCGCGCATACGTCTCCATCGCCACGGCGTACACCATCTGGCACGCGAACCGCGGATCGGTGGTGCTCGGTGGCAGCCCGTCGGTCATCAGCAGCGCGGGCGACTCCAGGTCGAGCGGCACGTGGCCGGCTCCCCCGCTCTCGACGACGAACCGGCATCCGGCTGGCCCGGGTGCAAGCGCCTCGTACGGCACCGACAGCGTCGACACCTGGCCATCGAGCCGGCCAACGCTCGGGTCCTGCGTGAACACGCGCAATCGCCGGAGCGTCGGCATGCCCTCGGGCATCTCTGGACGCGGCTGGACCCGCTGGCGGACATTCCGATGCAGCGCGAACGTCCAGGGCCGTCCCGGCGGCGTGCGGGTCGTCATCTCACCGGCCGCCCAGGAAGCGCCGCTGCTTGAGCCCCGGCGCCGGGTCGAGCAGCGTCGGGTTCTGTCGGCGTGTTGCCCCGAAGGCTTTCAGGATGTCGGTGATGAACGCCTGGTTCGAGCCGCCGTTGGCCAGGGTGCGTTCGAAGACGCCCGTCGCCCGGGTGGTGAAATCGCCGTGGCCCTCGGTCTCGAACGCGAACTCGTGGTCGAGGCATGCCGCGAAGGAGACGACGCCCGGCTGCGGCTCCCGCTCGTTCACCGGCGGCAGGGCCGCAGCCCGAGTGCCGCGACTCCGCCGGACGTCCTGGTACTTCTGGACGACGTCGGACGACAGCTTGAGGAAGCGGACTTTCTGCTTCGCGCCAGGACGCGGCAGTGCCGCCACGCGGGTATTGGATCCGGAGTTGCAGCAGTCCATGAAGAACGTCAACGTCACACCTGGCTTCTCACGTAATTGCGCGCACACCCGGTAGATGTCGTCGTCGGTGAGCAACTCGCCGTCGCGGTAGTCGAATGGCACCAGTGCCTCGTCGAAACGGTCGACCTCGTCCCCATCGAGATCGGGCACCTGGGTGCCGTGGCCCGCGTACTGAAACACCAACTGATCGCCGCGGTCGCTGTCCTTCAGCAGGGAGGTCAACGAGTCGAGCATCCGCTGACGGGTGGCCTGGCCGTCGTGCAGGCTGGTGACCGTGAACCCGGCCTTCTTCAGCTCCTTCTCCCACGCACGGCTGTCGTTGACGCATCCGTCCAGCGGCATGCCCGCGTACTTGTCAATGCCGATGCAGACGGCACGCCGGCGCGC
>DATJTM010000776.1:0-6217 GCA_035503395.1 Luteitalea sp. | reverse complement strand
GACTGATTCGAGAACATCGTCTGCCGGCGGTCGCCGGTGCGATTGAGGCCGATCACCAGGCCGTAGCCGATGAGGGGCGTCGGACGCACGCCGACGAGCGTGGCGACATCCTTCACCCGCATGCTGGTGTTGCGAGCGGTGACCGGCGCCGAGCCGATCACGAGGGCGGCGAACAGGACGGCACTGAAGATACGCATCACGATGGTCGCCCCTAGAAGATCTTGTTGAGGACGCGCACGAGCCAGCCTGGCTTGAGGTTGTCCTTCATGAGTCCGCGGCCGTAGTACTGGATCCGCAGCTGTCCCACCTGTGTCGACATCACGCTGTTGTTGCGCCGCACGTCCATCGGACGGACGATGCCGGTCAGCACGACGATCTGTCGTTCGCCATTCAGATCGAGCTCGCGCACGCCCTCGAGCAGCAGGTCGCCGTTGGGCAACACCTCGGACACACGGGCCGTCATCGTCGCCGTCAGCTGGCTGGTGCGGGTGGTGGTGCCGCCACCCTTGAAGCTGCTGTCGGCACTGGCGCTGGCCAGGTTGGTCGGGTCGATCATCGACGGCAGCTTCGACTCGACCCCGAACAGGCTCGGTACCGAGGCGCTCGCCTTGCTGGCCTTGTTCAACTGCGAGTCGGCCGAGCCGGCCGCTTCGATGTTCTCGACCACGCGGACCGTGATCAGGTCGTTGACGGCGCGGGCCCGTCGGTCCGACGCCAGCCCGGTGATCCAGTCCATCGACGGTTCGTCGCTGGCCACCGCATTGCCGCGAGCCAGGGCGCGCGCGGTCTCGAGGTGGCGCGCGACCGCGGCGTCGTAGGCCTCGTCCTGCGCCTTGCCCTTCTTCGGCTGTGCCTGCCCGACGCCGGCCATCGTGAGGACCAGCACGACCGACATACCGGTCACCACATGCTTACGAACCATGAAGTACCTCGACGAGCGCCGGTCCGACGACGCGGCCACGCAGACGCTTGCGACTGTCCGGATTGACGAGAATGACGGTGTCACCGGGCACGCCCGACTGCGACGCGATGGCCCGGCTCCTGACTTCGATGCCGCTGATGCGGGCGACCGTGACGACTTCGTCTCCCGACGTGACCGCTGCCGGCACGGTCAGCGCCGTGGTCGTGATGACCTCGCCGGCCATCAGCGAGCGGCGCGTCGTCGACGTCGTGACGGCGGCCAGGGTCGGCAACGCCATGAACGGCTGACGGCCGATGTCCTCGCGCACCGCGTCGACCATGTCCGGCGACGGCGTCACGCGGGCGGCCACCGCGGCGCGGGCGCGTACATGGGCTGCCACGACACGCACGTCGGCGGTGAGACGACCGACGCGCCTGGGCGCCTCGGCACCCGCGGCGTACAGCACGAAACGCACGAGACCGCCGCTGCGGCTTCCCGGTTCCGGCACCGCCGACGTCGGCGCCATCGCATCCGGCGCCATCGAGAGCACGGGTCGCGCCAGCGTCACCTCGACGGCATCGTCGCCGAAGGCACCCGCAACGGCCTGGCGCGCCGCCGCCATCGCGGCGTCGAGCGCGGGAGCCGACTGCGCGGCCGCAGGAGTCGCGAGCAGACACACGGCCCACAGGCCGGCGACTGCCGCCAGGGTCCTATCGGGCAATGTTGTTCACCTGGCCGAGCATCTCGTCGGCTGTGCGAATGACCTTCGAGTTGGCCTCGTAGGCGCGCTGGCCGAGGATCATGTTGACCATCTCCTCGACGATCGACACGTTGCTCTCCTCGAGGAATCCCTGCTGCAGCGTGCCGAGACCTTCAGTGCCGGGCAGGCCCGTTACCGCGTCGCCCGACGCCGTCGTCACCGCGAAGAGGTTGCTGCCGAGCGCGTGCAGGCCGGCCGGGTTCTGGAAGCCGGCCAGCTGGATGTTGCCAATCTGCTGCGGGGCGCTCTCCCCCGCCACCGTCGCCGAGACGACGCCGTCGCGGCCGATCGTCACCGACACCGCATTCGACGGGATGGTGATCGACGGCTCGAGCACGTAGCCGTCGTTGGTGACCAGCGTGCCCTCCTGGTTGACGTGCAGGTTGCCCGAGCGCGTGTAGGCCGTCTGCCCGTCGGGCAGCGTGACCTGCAGGAAGCCCTTGCCTTCGATCGCGACGTCGTACGGCGCGTTGGTCGCACGCAGGTTGCCACTCGCGAAGTCGCGCGACACCGCCACCATCTTGGTGCCGAGTCCGAGCTCGACGCCGACGGGCGTCTCCGCCGTCGCATCGGTCGGCGTGCCGGCGCTGGTGATCTGCTCGTACACGAGGTCCTCGAACTCCACGCGGCTCTTCTTGAAGCCGGAGGTGTTCACGTTGGCCAGGTTGTGCGCGATGTTGTCGATGTTGGCCTGCTGGGCGTTCATGCCGCTCGCGGCGGTGTACATCGCTCGAATCATGCTCGTCCTCGTTCTGTCGATTACCGGTCTGTCGGGATCCGGTCAACCCGCTGTTCGTTGTCGCGCGTGGGCCGGGCTGGGACAGCCGGCCCTACCTTCGTCGTTCGTCGTTCGGGGCGTCTGTCGGACTTACCTGCGTCCAAGTTCGGTGATGGCGCGGCCATCGATCTCCGAACTCAGGATGCTCAGGCCCCGCTGCAGGGCCTCGAATCCGCGTGAGACTTCAGTGAGGGCGACCATGCGGTCGACCACCGAGACGTTGGAAGCCTCGAGCATGCCGGCGCGCACGACGGTGCCGGTCGCCTCTGTCGGCGTCGCCGTCGACGGCGCGCGGAAGCGACCGAGGTCCTCGCGCTGCAGTTGCTGGTAGTCGCCGAAGTCGACGATGCGGAGCTTGCCGACCGACTGCGCGCCCATCGAGACGGTCCCGTCGTCGGCCACGCTCACCTGGCCGCCATTGCGCGCCAGCTTCAGCGGGCCGTCGGCGGTCTGCACCGGGTAGCCGTCGGCGGTCGTCACGCTGCCATCGGCCGCGAGCGAGAAGTTGCCGTTGCGGGTGTAGCGAGGGCCCTGCGGCGTGTCGACGACGAAGAAGCCCTGGCCTTCGATCGCGAAGTCGAGGTCGCGACCCGTCTTCTCCATCGAGCCGGGACGGAAGTCGAGATGGCCGGGCCGCGGGGCCACGTCGACCGCCGCCTGCAGCGCCTTGCCGAAGTCGGGGCGTTCCGCAGCGTTGGTCGTGACCCGCTCGGCCTTGTAGCCGGCGGTCTTGGCATTGGCGAGGTCGGAGGCCAGCCGATCCAGCTGCTCCATCCGCGTCCGCAATCCACTCAGCGCTGCGTAGGTACCGCCTGCCATGGTTACTCCGTGTGAGTGGCCGCCAGGATCAGGTCTTCACTCCCTGACGCGCCGTCGACACGGATCCATGCAAATCCCGGTCCCCATGTGTGGTGCCATGAATTGGCACGTCCGGCGCCAGCGGCGTCGGCAATACGGCGTGCGGCCTGCGCGGTTGACAGTCTGCCGACACCCGTGGCCGGACTGTCGTCGACGGCCGTGCCGTAGGCATCCAGCAACTGTTTCAGGAGCGAGTCGCCGACCAGGTACGGACGGACCCGGCGGTTGGTGCCGGACTGGAGCGCGGCGATGGCCGTTCGCGGCAGCGGCGCGCCGACGGCGATGCGCAGCGTCCCGTCGCGCTCGACCTCGAGCGGTACCACGCCCAACGCGATGACGACCGCGCGCGACAGGTCGGCGACCGGGCGCATCACGGTGTGGACGTCGACCTTGGGGAGGAAGCCGATCCGCGCCTGCGTGGCGAGGGCGTGCGTTACGGTCTCCTCGTCCACGGCCCCCATCGCCACCAGCTGTGCGCCGAGCGGCAGGCCGCTCTCCCCCTGTGCCGTCAGCGCCCGCGTCAGGACCTCACGCGGAATCAGCCGCGACGCGACGAGCGTCGCGCCCAGGCGCACCGGCGACACGCTGGCCACACGCACCTCAGGCACCGGCGGCTGCAGGGCGGCGAGGCGCTCGGCGGTCTCGGCCGCCAGGCACGTCGTACCGCAGTACCACTGCTCGTCGAACTCGAGGCCCTTGCGGAACAGCCGGGTCAGCGCCCCGGTCGGGCAATCCTCATGCGTGCAGCGCATTGGCCTTGCCCGTCTTGCCGGTCTTGCGCGTCCGGCCGGCGGCGCCTGCGTCGGCGAGCGACATCCGCAACCGCACTTCGCCCTCGGACACCTGCTCGTCGGCGGCGATCTCCTTCACCGAACGGCCGCGACGGCTGGCCGCGCGAAGACGGACCGCGGTCGGCCGGCTCGGGGCCACCGCAGGGGCTGCGGTCGGCACGCCCAGGCGCTCGATCTCGGCCGCGACCTGGCGGAAGCCGGTTTCGGTCGTGTCGGTGAGCAGGTTGATGCCCTCCTGGAGACGGGCCACACGCTGCTCGAGCTCGACCGTGTGACGAAGGGCGCGGACCAGACGGGCCGCGACCAGCATGATGATGCCGGTGGCCAGACACAGCAGGCCGGTGATCACGAGCATGGGGATCGTCATATCAGCAGGTTCTTACAGTTCGAGGCTGCGCAGGCGGTCGGCCGGGCTGACCACTTCGTTGACCCGGATGCCGTAGCACCCGGAGACCACGACGACCTGGCCGCGCGCGACCAGGCGTCCGTTCACCAGGAGATCGACCGGATCGTCCGGGGCCCGGTCGAGGTCGATCATCGAGCCGGGGCCGAGACGGGCGAGGCTCTCGAGCGTCATCTGCGTCTCGCCGAAGCGGACGGTGATCGGGAGTTCGATGTCGAGGACGACATCGAGGTTGCGCGGCGCCGGCCCGGCCGGCGACGCGACGACGGGCGTTGCCGCGGCAGCCGGGGCTGCGGCGGCGCGGGCCGGCTGCACACCGGCCGAGATCGTCCGGCCCCAGCCGACGATGCGGATGGGGTCGCCGGTGCCGATAAGCAGGTCGTACTGCTGCGCGTCCACAGCGGCGGGCGCCGTGGCTTCCGCCGGCGCGTCGACCGTCAGCGTCAGCCCCTTGCCGGCGCCGTGCGCGTGGGCGCTGGCGGCCTGCCCGACGAGTTCCTTGAGCGTGTCGACGACGTCGGCATCGGTGACGAGGCTCGGATCGCCGAGGATCGACGCTACCAGTTGCGTCGCCCCGTCGCGCGTCAGGCCGAGCCACACCGTGCCGGCGCCACTGCCCGACACCTGCACGCCGACCTGCCAGGCCACGTCCGCCTCGCCCACGGTGGGACGCGTCCGCACCGCGGTACCGGTCATCGCGCCGAGCGACTCGCCGAGGTTGGTCGCGAGCGCGTCGATGAGGGACGTCGTATCAGCCATGGATCACTTCCGGTTCGGCAATCGGCTGCACCGCGTGCAGCAGCCGGACGCCGGCGCGGCCCTGCTCCTGCACCGGGTAGGCTTCGAACTTCACCGAGTCGCGGACGCGCACCTGCAGAGGCGCCGACAGGCGGTGGCTCAGCGCAATCACGTCGCCCGGCACCAGTTCCAGCACGTCCCTCGCCGACAAGGTCGTCTCGAGCGTCGCGGTGAGGTCGACCGGCAGGTGGCCCAGCGTGCGCCAGAACTGCTGACGATCGTCCAGCGTCGGTTCGCGGTGCGACCGGTACCACGTGTGCGTGAACGAGTCGCCGACCGTCTCGATCGCGGTGGCCGGCAAGCAGAAATTCAACATTCCGCGCGCGTCGCCGATCTTGATATCAAAGCCGATGAGCACCACGACTTCGTTCGGCGCGGCGACCTGCAGCATCTGGGGACGGGTGTCCCGCCCGTTCACGCGGAAGCGGACGTCGACGATGTTGCGCCACGTCTCGGTGAGGTGCTCGAGCAGCAGCTTGACGACGGCGTCGATGACGTTGTGCTCGATCTCGGTCAGCCCGCGGGTCGGCGCCATGCCGCGGCCGGAGCCGCCGAGCATGCGATCGATCATCGAGAAGGCCACCGATGGATTGAGCTCGAGCGCACCCAGGCCCTCGAGCGGTGCCAGAGAGATCGCGTAGAACGCGGTCGGGTCCGGCAACGACATCAGGAACTCGGAATACGTGAACTGCTCCACCGACGTGACGTTGACGTCGGTGACGGTGCGCAGGTACGCCGAGAGCGACGTCGAGATGTTGCGGGCGAAGCGGTCGTGCAGGAAGTGCAGGGAGCGGATCTGCTCCTTGCTCACCCGATCCGGGCGCCGGAAGTTGTAGACGATGACCGACTCGGAGTCGATCGGCAGGTCGACGACCGTCGCGGTCTTCTCGGGATTCGCAGCCGATGTCAGCAGCGCATCGACTTCGTC
>DATJTM010000775.1:0-7206 GCA_035503395.1 Luteitalea sp. | reverse complement strand
CGTAGCCGTCCGACTTGTCGGACGGTGGCGACGGGGCATCGCGCCGCCTGTATCGTCGACATGTGGCGGCAGTCCTGAAATTCTGAATTTGTGAACGTCTGAGATTTTCCAGAGGCTCCATGTCCCAATCGACATACGGCGGCGCGTGGCTGCTCGGCGCGGTGCCGGCTCCCGACGTCTTCACCCCAGAGGACCGCTCCGACGAGCACCGCATGATCGCGACGACAGCGCACGCGTTCATGGATCAGGACGTGGTGCCGCGGCGCGATGCGCTCGAGAGCAAGGACTGGGCGCTGGCGCGGCAGTTGATGCGGCAATGCGGCGACCTCGGGTTGCTCGGCGTCGACGTGCCGGAGGCGCTGGGCGGCGTCGGCCTCGACGTCGTCAGTTCGGTGATCGTCTCGGAGGCGATGGGGCGATATGCCTCGTTTGCGACGACGGCCGGCGCCCACATGGGACTCTGCGTGGTGCCGTTGCTCTGGTTCGGCACCGAGGCGCAGCGCAGGCGCTACCTGCCGCGTCTTGCGAGTGGCGAAATCGTCGGCGCGTACGCGCTGAGCGAAGCGGCGTCGGGCTCGGATGCCCTCGGGGCGCGCGCGACCGCGACACGTTTGCCCGATGGCGGCTTCGCGCTGAACGGCGAGAAGCTGTGGATCACCAACTGCGGCTTCGCCGACCTCTACGTCGTGTTCGCAAAGGTCGACGGCGAGCAGTTCACGGCGTTCCTCGTCGAGCGGGGCACGCCGGGCGTCACTCCAGGACGTGAGGAACACAAGATGGGCCTGCACGGCTCGTCGACGGCACCGCTGCTGCTGCAGGACGCCCGCGTCGGCGCCGATGCCGTTCTTGGCGAAATCGGCAAGGGCCACAAGGTCGCGTTCACCGTCCTCAACTACGGGCGATTCAAGCTCGGGGCGATGACCACGGGCGGCTCACGGCAGGCGCTGAAGGACGCCGCGGTTTACGCGAGCCATCGCAAGCAGTTCGGACAACCGATCGCCACCTTCGGAGCCATCCAGTCGAAGCTCGCCGAGATGGCGGCGCGCCTGTATGCCACCGAAAGCGCGCTCTACCGAGTCGCCGGCTCACTGGAGGCCGATGGCGGCGATCACGAAGCGCGAAGCGGCACCTTCGAACGTCACGCGATCGAGGCCTCGATTCTCAAGGTGCTCGCGAGCGAGACGCTGCAGTTCGTGCTCGACGAGAACGTCCAGATCCATGGCGGCAACGGCTTCGTGCGCGACTACCCGGCCGAGGGCTACTACCGCGACGCGCGCGTGAACCGCATTTTCGAGGGCACCAACGAGATCAACCGGCTGCTGCTGGCTGGACAGCTCGCCCGTCGCGCGATGAAGAACGACGTCGGGCTCATCGCGGCAGCGCGCCGCTTGCCCGACGAGCTTCTCGCCTTGCCGCTGACGCCGCCTGACGAGCCGGACGCCCTCGTCGCCCACCTCGCGAGTGGCCTGCGGAAGACCACGGTGCTGCTGCTCGGCGCGGCGATGCAGCGCTTCGCCGAGAAGCTGGCCGACGAACAGGAAGTGCTGATGTGGGTGGCCGATCTCGCGATCGAGGCATTCGCGGTCGACAGCGCCTGCGCCAGGGCCGCCCGCGCCGCCGGTCGCTCCGGCCCCGAGACCGCGGCTCACCGCGACGCGGCGCTGTTGGCCGCGCTCGAAGCATCGTTCCGGGCCGACGCCATCCTCCGTCGTGCCCTGCCCGCCGTGCTGGAGGGCGACATGCTCCGCATTGCCCTGGCCGGCGCCCGCCGGCTGCTGAAGACACCACCCATCGATCAACGGCCGTTGCGGCGGGCACTCGCGGCCGCCTGCCTCGCGCGTCCCGCCGCCGTGTTCGGGTGAGCCGGCGCGCCACGGTATGCTTTCGGGTGTGACACGTGCTCTCTGGGCCGCGCGCCCGGGACGACTGCGGCGGCTCGTCGTGACCGCCGCAACCCTGCTTGCCGCAGCCTGCTCGACGCAGCCACCGATCGAGGACCATGGGACGGCGCTCGCCGCCTTCCGGGCCGAGAAGGATCAGATGTTCCGCGAGTCGACCGACTCGCCGGTGCCGCGCGCCGAACTGGCCCGCTTCGTGCCGCTCGCGTATTACCCGGTCGACGAGTCGTGGCGCACGCCGGCGGCGCTCGCACCGCTCTCCGATCAGGAGTCGCCGGCCTTCGAGATGCCCACGTCCACCGGACAGCGCCGCCAGATGCGCCGCGCCGGCAAGCTCCGGTTCACGCTGCACGGGGAGACCCACGTGCTCACCGCGTTCGTCTCGGCTGACGACGCAGCGCGGCAACGGCTGTTCGTGCCGTTCCGCGACCTGACGGCGGGCATGGAGACGTATGCCTCGGGTCGATACCTTGACCTCGATCGGACGCCGACCGGCCTCTACGATCTCGACTTCAACCGCGCCTATCAGCCGTACTGCTACTACGACGTGAAGTACGACTGCCCGATTCCTCCGCCGGAGAATCGTCTGTCACTGCCGATCCGCGCCGGCGAGCGGATGCGCGCGCCCTGAACGACGCTGGACGGCTCGGCGAGCCGTCCCTACCAACATCGGAACCCTGTGCCTCTCGCTGCCGTGATCTTCGACTTCGATGGCGTGCTCGCCGACAGCGAGCCCGTCCACCTGCACGTCTTCCAGACCGTGCTCGATCAGATCGGCGTCACGCTGACGGCCGAGGAGTACTACGCACGCTACTTGGGCTATAGCGACCGCGATGCTTTCATCCACGTGCTGCGCGATCGCGGGCAGACGATCGAGGACGCGGAGCTCGACGCGCTGCTCGAGACCAAGAAAGAATTGTTTCCGCAGGCGATCGGCGATCACGCCCTCTATGCCGGTGCCGCCGCCTGTATCGAACGCGTTGCCGCCGCCGTGCCCGTCGCCATCGCCTCGGGCGCACTACGTCACGAGATCGAGCTGATCCTCGACCGCAGCGGGCTCCGCGATCGTTTCCCGCTGATCGTCGCCGCTGGCGAGACGCCGCGCAGCAAGCCGGCGCCGGACCCGTACGCGCGCGCCTTCCAGTTGCTCCGTGAGAGCGGGCGCCTGCCGGTTGGCGCGTCACCAGCCGACGTTGTCGCCATCGAGGACTCCGAGTGGGGCCTGCAGTCGGCCAGGGGCGCCGGCCTGCGGACGATGGGTGTGCTGACGTCGTACACGCGCGACCGCCTGCCGAGCGCTGAAGATGTCGTCGCCAGCATTGCCGACGTGACCGTCGAGCGCCTCGAACAGCTCGTCGCCAGTGAACGGGTGGGCGCGTGACGGCAGCGGAGCGGGAGGCGTTCATCGCGGTGGCCCAGCGGCCGGGCGAGGACGACCTCGCCGAGGCGGCGCTGCTCCTCGCGCGCCTCGACTATCCGGCGGCGCGCCTCGACGAGGCACGCGCGCAGCTCGAGACACTTGCCGATCGCGCAGGTGCCTTCGTGCAAGCCTCGTCGGCTCCCGGCGACGTGCTCGGACACGTGCAGCACCTCGGCCAGCACCTGTTCGACACCGAGAACTTCTCGGGCAACCTGAGCGACTACGAGGACACCCGCAACAGCTTCCTGAACGACGTCCTCGCGCGTCGGACCGGCATCCCGATCACGCTGTCGATCATCTACATGCATGTCGGCCGGCGAGTGGGCCTGTGGCTCGAAGGTGTCAACTTCCCCGGCCACTTCCTGGTGCGCTGCAAGGGCATGCTCGGCGACGCCACGCCCACCGAAGACCTCATCCTCGACCCGTTCCACGGTGGCATCGTCCTCACCGAACGTGACTGCGCGCGTCTGCTCGCCAAGCACAGCGGCGAGGCCGCCCGCTTCGATCGCGCGCTGCTGGCGCCGGCGTTCAAGACGCAGGTGCTGGTGCGCGTGCTCCTCAACCTGAAGCGCGCCTACGCCCGCATGCGGCTGTTCTCACGGGCCCGCGACGTCTCCGACCTGGTGCTGACGCTCGACCCGACGTCGTTCACCGAAGTCCGCGACCGAGGCCTGCTGTCGTACCAGCTCGGTCATTTCAACGCCGCCCTCGCCGACCTCGAGCACTACCTCGCCCTCACCGCGCGTCACACGCGGCGCGACGACGAGGACGCGGACGTGAAGGAGGAGTTCGAAGCCGTGTGGGAGCACGTCAAGAACCTCCGTCGTCGCGTGGCCTCGCTGAACTGACGCGCCGAGTTCCAGGAACCCGAAGACGTAGCCGTCGTGATCCCGATTCCAGGTAGGGCCGGCTGTCCCAGCCCGGCGCACTGAGGGCCGCGTTGGGACAACGGGCCCTACCTGGCGGAGAAAGCGCTCCCTATCGCGTCGAGCTGAAGCTCGACGCCTACGGTCCTCTTAAGCGAGGCTCGACGCCTACGGCAATCGCCAGGACATTCGTAGCCGTCCCGTACCCCGTACCCGGAACCCGGTTCCCGGTTCGCCGTTCTCCGGTTCCCGGTTCCCGGTTCCCGTATCCCGTCGTCTCCGACAATCCGTATCGTCCGATCCGGGCGGACGAATCATCACGAATCCATCACCGTTCGACTCTCGCACGAAGCGTTCTGCCCCTTCGCGGCAGTGCGTCATGTCAGCGGGACGTAACGCATCGCCCAGGTGACGAGCACCACGTTGTGAGTGGTGGTTGGACAGACCCGCACACAGCTGTGATGAACCGTCATCACAGACACGGTGCTGGCACCGGCCGTGCTCGCCCGTCTGCCGATCTGAGCGTGACGATTGGACACCGAACGCGTCGCCGGCAGCCGGCCACGCGGGGCCGGGTGTGTGTCTGCCGGTGCGCCGGGAGGTGGATGCGGTGAGAGGACCCATTCGAGGAACACGCCGAAGGGCGGGATGGCTGTGGAGAGCGGCGGCGATGGCCGCCGTCCTGCTGTCGACGCCGACGCCGCTCAAGGCGCAGACGCAGTCGGGCGAGATCACGGGCCGCGTGACCGACAGCTCCGATGCGGTGCTGCCTGGTGCGACCGTGACCATCAGCAGTCCGGTCCTGCTGCAACCGATGGTGGCCGTCAGCAGCGAGACCGGCAGCTTCCGCTTCCCGAATCTCTCGGTCGGCGTGTACGCCGTGCGCATCGAGCTGACCGGCTTCCGCACGGTCGTGCGCGAGGGCGTGCGAGTGGAGACAGGCTTCAACGCGCAGGTCAACACCGCGCTCGAGGTCTCGGCCGTGCAGGAGACCGTCACCGTCACCAGTGAGTCGCCCGTCGTCGACGTCTCCCGAACCGGCACCGGCACGACCTTCAACCAGGACATGCTGCAGAAGATCCCGTCGGCCCGCGACCCGTGGGTGATGCTCGAGCAGACGGCTGGCATCACGATGGACCGCGCCAACGTTGGCGGCACGCAGTCGGGCCAGCAGTCCGGCTACATCTCGCGTGGTGGCAACACGACCAACAACATGTGGAGCGTCGACGGTGTGGTCATCACCGACATGGTGGCGACGGGCTCTTCGTCGATCTACTTCGACTTCGACTCGTTCGAGGAGATGCAGGTCAGCACCGGCGGGAACGATGCCTCGCTGCAGACCGGTGGCGTCGGCATCAACCTGGTGACCAAGAGCGGCACCGATCGGTTCAAGGGGTCGGCGCGGTACTACATCACCGACGAGAAGTTCCAGAGCGACAACGTCGACGACGACCTGCGGTCGCAGGGGGCCGGCTCCGGGAACCCGATCCAGCGCGTGCTCGACTACGGCATCGAGGGTGGCGGCCCGATCCTGCGCGGCCGGGCCTGGTTCTGGGGCTCGTACGGCAAGCAGAACATCGACGTCGGCATCCTCGGCTTCTACAAGAAGGACGCCGGGTGCCCGACCAACGCCACGGAAGCGGCGGCCCTCGCTACCGATGCGCTGCGCGCCTGCCTGCAGCCCGACACCACGCTCCTCGACAACTACAACATCAAGGGCAGCGGCATGCTGTTCAAGGGCAACACCGCGAGTTGGTTGAGCAACTTCGCCGAGAAGTTCCGCAACGCGCGCGACGCCAGCGACCTGCGGCCGGCCGAGACCGTGTACGTGCAGAAGGGGCCGGTCTGGACGCACAAGTTCAGCGACCAGCATGTGTTCAGCGACCGCTGGCTGGCCGACTTCCAGTTCGCCAACGTCGGCGGCAACTTCTCGCTCGACTTCCCGGACCAGTCGCTCTTCGGCGTGCAGCGCAGCTTCGAGATCACCGAGCCCGCCGGGCTCTGGGGCCGTTCGTTCCAGCAGTCGATCTTCGACCGGCCGCTGACGACGGTGTCGTTCAACACGAACTACTTCCTGCCGGCGACGCTCGGCGGCGATCATGCGTTCAAGGCCGGTGTGCAGTACCAGACCGGCCGTGGCGACACCTACAACCACATCGGCGGCAACACGACGGCGCGCTTCACGCGCGGCGTGGCGACCAACGCCGACCTGCATCGCGACGCACAGACGGCGTACGAACTGTCGCACTGGGGCCTGTTCCTGCAGGACACGTACACGAAGGGCCGACTGACGGCGCTGTTCGGGCTGCGGTTCGACGCGCAGAGCGACAAGGCCCTCGAGGCGTCGGTCGAGGCGCACCCGTTCGTGCCCGACCTGCTCCCGGCGGTGACGTTCGGCGGCGCCGATCCCGGCATCACGTGGAAGGACTGGTCACCGCGCCTCGGTCTCACGTACGACCTCTTCGGCACCGGCAAGACCGTGCTGCGCACGTCGTACTCGCTGTACTACGGCCAGATGGGTCCGGGCTCGGTCACGAGCATCCTCAACCCGCTGACGGCCGTGCAAATCCGCCTGCCCTGGACCGACACCAACAACGACCGCCTGGTCACGCGCGACGAGCTGACCCTGTCGGTGCCGGCGACGCTGATCAGCGGCAACTGGGATCGCAGCAACCCCGGCTCGCCGACGACGACCAACACCGTCGACCCGAACCTGCCCAACGTCGGAGCGGCCACCGAAGCGTCAGGCCGTACCTACGAGTTCATCGCCGGCATCGATCACGAACTGCGCCCCAATCTCGCGGTCGGGGCCAGCTACATCTGGCGGCGCTACGACAACTTCCGCTGGGACGACACGGTCGGCCTCTCGGCCAGCGACTACTCCGCCGTCGATTACACCGCCACCGGTTGCCCCGGCACATGCCCGACGGTTCAGTACTACCGGCCGAACTTCCTGCTGCCGACCACGCAGGTGCGGCAGGCGCGGCCCGACTACTTCCGCAGCTTCAACGGCGTCGAGTTC
>DATJTM010000774.1:0-11839 GCA_035503395.1 Luteitalea sp. | reverse complement strand
CCGCACCAGGATGACTGCGTCCGGCGCGGGCATCGGGATCAGGACCACCGAACCGCGGTGGCGCACGACGTCGAGCGTCGTCTCCACGCCATGCGGCAGCCGCACGCGATCGCGCGTCACCGTGAACACGCGGCCGGTGTATTCCAGGGTCGATTCGAGTTGAGTCATCGGATTCTTCGGCAGTCGGCCGGTCGGCGAGTCGGCAGTGGACGTCGAAAAAGTATTCGAACCGGTTCGCTGTCGCGCTGTGTCGCGCACCGAGCGCCGGACAGAGTCCGGCGCCTACACGTGTAGCGAGTACGTCGTACCCGGTACCCGGTACCCGGTACCCGGTACCCGTCCTAAGGATTCTGTAACGTCTTGTAGCCGAAGCGGGCGACCGCGGCGTCGAGTTGTTCGAGCACCTGCGTCAGGTCCTCGGGCAATGGCGCTTCGAACTCCATGCGCCGGCCTTGTGTCGGATGGGTGAACACCAATCGCTCCGAATGCAGGAACGGGCGTTGGAGCGACGACAGGGCCTTGAGATGCGGAGCGATGCGGCGCGGGATGCCGCCGTAGGTGGCGTCGCCGCAGATCGCGTGGCCTACCGAGCTGAGGTGTACGCGGATCTGGTGTGTGCGACCTGTGTGGATCGCGACGCGAATCAGCGACACGCCCGGCAAGTGCAGCGCCCACGTGATGCGCGTCACCGCGGCCCTCGCGCGGCGCGCCCGCGTCGTCATCTTCTGGCGATGGTGCGGGTCGCGGCCGATCGGCGCCTCGATGCGTCGCCCGTTGTGGATGAGGCCCCACACGAGCGCCACGTACTCCTTCTCGACTTCGCGATCGTGGAACTGGCGCGCCAGCTCCTGGTGCGCCGCGTCGCTCTTGGCGACGACCATCGCGCCCGACGTGCCCTTGTCGAGGCGATGGACGATTCCCGGACGCATCGCGCCACCGACGCCACTCAGGTCCTTGATGTGGTGCAGCAGCGCGTTCACCAGCGTCCCCGACGCGTGCCCGGCGGCGGGATGCACCACCATCCCCGCGGGCTTGTTCACCACGACGACGTGCTCGTCCTCGAACAGGATGTCGAGGGGGATGTCCTCCGGCGCGGCGTCGGTGTCGACCGGCGCGGGAAGGTCGACCCACAGCGTGGTGCCGGCAGCGAGCACCTCGCTCGCCTTCGTCAGCGGGCGAGACTGGTCGTCGGCCGGGCTGTCGCCGACGCGCACCTGGCCGTCCTTGATCAGCCGCTGCACCTGCGACCGCGAGATGCCGGACAGCAACGACGCGAGTGCCTGATCGGCGCGTTGCCCCGCCTCGTCCTCGCCAACCGTCACCGAGACCTGGCTGCTGCCGTGCCCGGTCGCGTCGAGCTCTTCGTCGGGCTCGAACTCGTCGTCCTCGTCGTCGTGCGGATGCATGGCCATCAGGCGCCGGCGTGCCGTGGCCGGCCCGAAGGTGCCGTGGCCGGCGTCGCCTCGGTGCTGCGACGCGACAGCCAGAACAGCATCGCGATGCTGAGCGGCACGATGAGCAGCGAGATGAACTGCGACGTCGAGATGTTGGCGAACACCATCCCGCGCGGGTCGCCGCGGAAGAACTCGATCACGAAGCGTGACAGCCCGTACACGAGCATGTAGCCCCAGAACGTGCGCCCGGGGAACGGCCGGCCCTTGCCTTCGAGGGCCAGCAGCAGCCCGAGGATGACGAGCTCGGCGCCCGCCTCGTACAACTGCGTCGGGTGCAGTGGCACTCCGAGTGGCGTCCCGACGTTCTCCTGCGCGAGTGGGCTGGTGAAGGTGACGGCCCACGGCACGTCGGTCGGGTGGCCGTAGCAGCAACCCGCCAGGAAGCATCCGAGACGGCCGACGACGTGACCAAAGGCGATGCCGGGCGCAATCACGTCGGCGACGCGCCAGGTGGGCAGGCGGTGTCGCCGCACGTACCAGAGCCCAACGATGACGGCGAGGATGAGGCCGCCATAGAACACGCCGCCCGAACGCGCGAGCGACAGCAGGTCGGACGGGTTGCTCAGGAAGTGGTCGGCGTCGACCACCACGAGCAGCAGCTTGGCGCCGACCAGCGCGCTCACGATGATGTAGATGCCGAGGTCCATCACCCGGGTCGGGTCGATGCCGCGGCGCTTGGCCCGGACCAGTGCGAACTGCAGGCCGCCAAGATAGGCCGCCGCGAGCAGCACGCCGTACGAGTAGACGGTCAGCGGCCCGAGATCAAACAGCTTCGGGAACATGGCGCCTCGAGAAGAGGGTGTCGGCGACGAACAGCACGGCGCCGACGTTGATCGCCGCGTCGGCGATGTTGAAGGCCCAGAAGTGCCACGTGCCGAAGACGACGTCGATGAAATCGACGACGAAGCCGAGCAACACGCGATCGATCAGGTTGCCGAACGCGCCGGCGACGATCAGCGCGAAGCCGTACCGCGCGGCCCACGATTCTCCCGCGAACTTGCGGGCGTACCAGACGATGCCGGCCAGCGCCCCCATCGCGAGCAGCGCGACGACCACCGACTTGTAGGCGAAGTCGCTGGCGTTCAGCATCCCGAACGCGGCCCCTGTGTTTCGGACGTACGTGAAGTTCAGGAAGCTGGGGACCACGGTGACCGTGTCGTGCAGCGGGATGCGCTGCACGACCAGCCACTTGGTGATCTGATCGAGCGCGACGACCAGCGCCACCGTCCAGAGGTCGGGCCGGCGCCACAGCGCGACCGACGTGGGGCGGAGCGGCGGCGCCACCGCCGCGTCGGGCGCCGTCGTCATGCGGCGCGACCTCCGAGGCCCAGTGCCTCGGCACAGCGTCCGCACAAGCCTTCCGTCTCCGGCGCCGCGCTCACGTCGTCGACGTAGCGCCAGCAGCGCTGGCACTTGGCGCCGCCCGAGCGGGCGACGCTGATCGTCAACGTGTCGGCGGCCTGATCGGCAGCGGGCTCGACCACGGTCGCCTTGCTCACGATGAAGAAGGCGGCGAGGTCGTCCGGCGACAGGCCGGCCAGTGCCTCGGCGAAGCGGCCGCTGCCGGCCAGCGTCACCTCGGCTTCGAGCGACGTGCCGATCACCTTGGCCTGGCGCTGCTCCTCGAGCTTCGCGTTGACCAGGTCGCGCATCTCGAGCCGCGCCGCATAGCGGGCGACGAGCGCCTCGTCGCGCCACGCCTCGACGCCCTCGGGGAACAGGGCGATATGGACCGACGGCTCCCGCTCACCGGGTAATACCTTCCACAACTCATCGGCCGTGACCGGCAGGATCGGCGCCAGCAGTCGCGCGAGCCCGTCGGCCATGTGGTACATCGCCGTCTGCGCCGAGCGTCGCGCACGCGAGTCCGCACCGAACGTGTACAGGCGATCCTTCGAGACGTCGAAGTAGAACGCGCTGAGGTCGACCACGGTCAGTCGATTGAGGGCGTGGAAGATCGTCTGGAAGTCGAAGCGGTCGTATGCTTCGCGCATCGTGGTCGCCGTCTCGGCGTAGCGCGCGAGCGCATAGCGATCGACGTCGAGCATCTCACCGTGCGGCACGAGGTCGGTCGCCGGGTCGAAGTCGTACATGTTGGCGGCGAGGTACCGAACGGTGTTGCGGATCTTCCGATACGCCTCGACCGTGCGCGCAAGGATCTGCTTACCGAGTCGGACCTCCTCGGTGTAGTCGACCATCGCGACCCACAGGCGAAGCACTTCGGCGCCGCTCTGCTCGATCACCTGCTGCGGCACGACGTTGTTGCCGCGCGACTTGGACATCTTGCGGCCGTCCTCGTCGACGACGAAGCCGTGCGTGATGACCGACTTGTACGGCGCTGCGCCGCGCGTGCCGAGTGCCACGAGCAGCGAGCTGTGGAACCAGCCGCGGTACTGGTCGCTGCCTTCGAGGTACATGTCGGCCGGCCACTGCAGCTGCGGACGCACCGCGAGCACCGCCTCGTGACTCGAGCCGGAGTCGAACCACACGTCGAGAATGTCGCGTTCGCGTTCGAAGCTCGTGCCGCCGCACCCCGGGCAGGCCAATCCCTCGGGCAGGAATTCCTCGATCGGGCGTTCGTACCAGGCATCGGCGCCGTGCTCGAGGAACACCTCGGCGGCGCGCGTCGTGAGCGCCGGTGTGAGCAGCGACTCACGGCACGTCGTGCACGACACGGCCGGGATCGGCACACCCCAGGCGCGCTGGCGCGAGATGCACCAGTCGGGCCGGTGGGCGAGCATGTTGTGGATCCGCTCTTCGCCCCAGGCCGGCAACCACTCGACCTTCTCGACGGCAGCAAGGGCATCCTGCCGGAAGCCATTGGCCTCCATCGCGATGAACCACTGCGGTGTCGCGAGGAAGATCAGCGGCTTGTGGCAGCGCCAGCAGTGCGGGTAGCTGTGTTCGTGCTTCTCGGTGAACCACAGCGCGCCGCGTTCCTGCAGCGCCTCGACGACCTTCGGATTGGCCTCCCACACCTTCAGGCCGGCGAACAGATCGACCGACTCGAGGAACTCGCCGCCCGGCCCGATCGGCGCGTACGTGTCCAGGCCGTACCGCTGACCGGTGTTGAAGTCGTCGGCCCCGTGGCCGGGCGCCGTGTGGACGGCGCCCGTGCCCTGCTCGAGCGTCACGTAGTCGGCGAGCACGCCGAGCGACTCGCGGCCGTAGAGCGGGTGCACGAAGCGCACGCGGTCGAAGACCTCACCCTTCATGCGGGCGACCGGTTCGCCAGGCACACGACCGGCCTTGCCGAACGTGGCGTCAGCGAGTGCTTCCGCGACGATCACCAGCCGGCCGTCGACGTCATAGGCGGCGTAGTCGAAGCCGGGCTGGAACGCGATCCCCAGGTTGGACGGGATCGTCCACGGCGTCGTCGTCCAGATCAGGACCGACACGTCGCGGCCGGCGAGGCCGGGGACGCGCTGCGCGAGGACCTCGGCGTCGCGCCCATCGAGCTTGAACTCGACGTAGATCGAGGGCGACGTGTGGTTCTCGTATTCGACTTCGGCCTCGGCCAGCGCGGTGCGGTCGTTGATGCACCAGTACACCGGCTTCTTGCCCTTGTAGACGAGCCCGTCCTCGACGCACTTGCCGAGGGCCCGCACGATGGCGGCCTGGAACTCGAACTGCATCGTGAGGTAGGGGTGATCCCAATCGCCGAACACGCCGAGACGCTTGAAGTCGGCGCACTGCTCGGCGACGTGCCGCTCGGCGTAGGCGCGGCAGGCCCGGCGGATGTCGGCCAGGCTCATCTCGCGCTTCTTCGAGCCGAGCTCCTTGTCGACCTGCAGTTCGATCGGCAGGCCGTGGCAGTCCCAGCCCGGCACGTAGGGCGCGTCGAAGCCGGCCATCGAGCGCGACTTCACCACGAAGTCCTTGAGGACCTTGTTGAGGGCGTGGCCGATGTGGATCTGGCCGTTCGCGTATGGCGGCCCATCGTGCAGCACGTACTTCGGCCGGCCGGCCCGCGCCCGCGCAATCGCACCGTACAGGTCCATCGCATCCCAGCGCGCAATCGCGGCGGGCTCGGCGACCTGAAGGTTCGCCTTCATGGGGAAGTCGGTGCGAGGCAGGTTGACGGAGTTCTTCCAGTCGGCCATGAACCCTCAATTGTACGAGGTTCAGGCGCGTCCTGCCGCGCTGGTGACCCGCAGGGACGGGCCGTCCACCCTGCCGTGGACGCGCGGGAGGGCGGCGTCGCACGGCAGGGTGGTGACGTGCCGGGGCTCAGGGGACCCGGGCCGCCGTCACGACGCTGCCGGCGGCGAACTGCACGCCGCCGCTGTCGCTGTACATCGCCCGCTCGGCAAAGACCGGTGCCGACGACACGATCGAGACGCCGAAGGACTCGTCGGCGAGCTCGGGGATGTCGACGTTGACCCAGATGTTGGCGCGCGACTGTTTCGGCACCGTGATCGTCCGCTGCACGGTGGTGCCGTTGGCCCGCAGGAACGTCACCGTCGAGGTGGAGTCGGTCATGCCCGGATTGGCCACGAGCAGGAAGGTCGCGTAGTTGTTCGGTCCCCCGACACGCCCTTCGCCGAAGGCCCAACGCTGTCCGAGCGTCGTCACGCCGAAGCTGGCGTGCGACTCGAACCACTGGGCGGACGTGCCCGGCCAGTACATCGCGCGTTCGGACAGCAGCGGCTGGGTGGCGCTCACCGCCATCCCGACGGCGGTGTCGGCCAGCAACGCGTCTTCCTGTTCGACGTTGATGGTCACGCGCTGCTTGGCCGGCACCAGGTAGTTGCGCACCACCGGGCCTCCCGCGGGCAGCAGGTAGGTGACCGTTGCCGTGGCGTCGGTCGCGCCCGGGTTGGCGAGCAGCAGGAACGTGTCGAAGTACGCTCCAGTGGCGCCCTCGGCGTGATACCAGACCGTCGACGGCGCCTGTACCCCGGACGCCACGCTGCCGCCGTTGAACAGCGGCTGGCCGAAGTACATCGCACGCTCCGCCACACCGGGGGCGCTGAACGTCACCGTCGCACCGAAGGCGCGGTTGGCCAGTTCGGGCACTTCACCGCCGTAGACGTTGACGCGCGACATCGGTGCCAGCGTGACCACTCGAGTGACCGGCGCTCCGCCCTGCACGAGGAATTCGACCGTGGCGGTGTTGGCGGTGGCACCTGGGTTGCTGAGCAGCAGGTAGTTCTCGAAGAAGCCCTGCGACCCCTCGGCGAAGTGCCACACGAGGGCTGGCCCGCCGACCGCACGCTCGCCGTGCATGCCGTAGCCGGTGGCATCCCAGCGCATCGTGCGCTCCACGGCGAGCGGAACGCCGTCCGACGAGGTGAAGACGCTGCCGAAGGCCGCCGCCGCGAGGCCGGGGACCGTGGCGGCGTCGAGCGTGACGCGCGAGAACGCGCCGACGGTCAGCGTCCGCGCGATGCTGGCGCCGTCGGCCCGCTGGAACACCGCAGTGACCGGCGCATTGATGGCGGTCGGATTGGCGAGTGCGAATTCGGTCGTGAAGAAGGCGCCGGTGGCACCCTCGGCGAAGGCGTAGGGCAGCGGAATCTCTGCGGCGAGCCCGCGCAGACCGGTCACACCCGCGATGACGCCCACGAGGCGCGCCGCGCCGGTCGTCAGATCAATCGTGTACAGCTGCGGCGTTCCCGCAACCGTCAGCGCGGCGTAGGCGGTGCCGTCGGCCGACGAGATGTCGAAGCCGTTGACGTCGCTGGCGTCGACCCCGAGCGGCCCGACCGCCGTCAGGTTGCCGGCGTTGGGCGGGTTCTGCACGAGCAACTGGTCGGTCGTGGTCTCGATGTCGTACAGCGTCGTCGTCGTGGCGCCGGCGCGGTTGTTCGTGTAGGCCGCGGCGCTCACGCCCGTGAACGGCGTCAGCGCGGTGTCGGCGGCGGCCAGCGCGCCGGTGTCCGGGTTGAGGCGAAGGTTCTGCCCGGTGTTGCTCACGAGCCGGATGCGGTCGACTGTCGGGTTGAAGTCGAAGCCGAAGGCGGTGCCCGAGAGGGCGATGGGCGCACCGACCGCCGTCGCCAGGCCGGTCACGCGATCGACGAGGTAGATCCGGCCGGTGCTGCCGAGCCCGTACAGGCCGCCGGTGGCAGGACGGATGTCGATGCCGAGCAGCGACTCACCGCCCTGAAGGCCAGTGATGGTGACGGGCGTCGTCGTCGTGCCGGGCGCGCCACTCGAGAACGACATCAGCGCATTGGTGTCGGTGAGGCCCCACATCCGCACGGCGCGTGAGGTGAGCGTGAGGCCGGTCACCGCCAGCGTGCCGTCGCCCAGCGTCCCGGCCGCGGTGGCGGCGCCGCTGGTCAGGTTCACCGTGTAGAGCCGCGACTGGCCACCGACGACATCGGCGACGTAGGCGACGCCGGTCGTGGCGCTGATGTCGAAGCCGGCAGCAGCGCTGATGTCGACGCCGAGCGCACCGACCGGCACGAGCGTGCCGTTGTTGGGCGGATTCTGAATGACGAGCTGGTCGCCGGCCGCGTCCACGTCGTACAGCGTGGTGGTTGCCGCGCCCGCGAAGTTGTTGGTGTAGGCCGCGCCGCCGACGGTGAAACCCGCCGTCAGGGCGACGTCGTTGGCGGCGACCGCGCCGGTATCGGGGTGGAGCCGCAGGTTCTGCCCGGCGTCGCTGACGACGCGGATGCGATCGACGGTCGGATTGAAGTCGAAGCCGAACTGGGTGCCGCTGAGCGCGATCGGGGCGCCAATCGCCGTCACCCGGCCCGATGTGCCATCGACCAGGTACAGCTGGCCCGTCGATCCCAGGCCATACAGCAACCCGGTCGCCGGTCGCAGGTCGAGACCGACGAGCGTTTCGCCAGATGCGAGGCCGGTGATCGCCCTGGGCGCGGTTGCGCCAGCTGGCGTGTTCGTGTCGAACTCGACGAGGGCCGTGCCGTTGACGACGGCGATGGCCCGTTCGGCCGCAGCGGGCGTGACAGCCAGCATCAGCGCGGCGACGGCGACTCCGAAGGACACGACGCCTTGGCGTCGGTTGCAGATCGACCTGTGCACGGTGGCTCCTCCAATGTCGCCTCGACTAGGTGCGGCGACTCTCGGGTGACCTACGCATGCAGGGCATGTTCCGGATGTCTCGCGGGCGTCACCGGCGTCCCACGGACCCCTCGACGCGAGTCGCGCGACACGCGTACCGATTCGCAACGCGTCGCCCGGTTTACGCTGTCGGCATGCCGAGTTGCCTTTTCTGTCGAATCGCAGCCGCCGAAATTCCGGCCAAGGTGATCTATCAGGACGCCGATCTCGTGGCGTTCGAGGACATCAACCCGCAGGCGCCCCTCCACTGTCTGATCATCCCGCGCCGTCACATCGCCACGCTGAACGACCTCACACCGGACGATGGCGCGCTCGTGGGGGCGATGCAGTACCGCGCTGCCCAGCTGGCTCGAGAGCGAGGTTATGCAGACAGCGGCTTCCGGACGGTGTTCAACTGCAACGCCGCCGCCGGGCAGACGGTCTTCCACATCCACCTGCACCTGCTCGCGGGGCGTGGGTTGGGATGGCCGCCGGGCTGATTGATGCTCATCGCCAATCGGTGGCCAATCCCGCGGCCCGCCAGGTCGTGCCGGTGTCGACACTTACGAACACGCCCCGCCCTTCCGTCCCGGCTACGAGTCCTCGCGGATCTCGCGGGTCGATGGTCACGCCTGTGAGCCGGACGGTGTCGGGGAGCCCAGCGCCGATTCGCTGCCACGACGCTCCGGCGTCAACGCTGGACACCAGCCTGCCGTCGACCGATTGCGCCAGCAGTGTTGCTGGCCGCGTCGGCACGATGGCGAACGTGAGAACGAGACCGGGCAGCGACAGAGCGGTCCAGGTGGTGCCGCCGTCGCGGCTTCTGTACACGGAAGACCCGGTGCCGCCGATTCCCGTCGGGACCGTTGCGAACACGAGGTCTTCGACGAACGGATCGGTGGCCAGGCCGCCGATCCTGCCGACGGAGGCACCGAAGGCGCCGACGGGTTGCCAGCGGCGCCCGTCGTCGGCGCTGCGCCACAGGCCGCCCGTCCCAGGTGCGGCAAAGGTCCCAAGCAGTAGGGCTCGACCGTGCGCCAGGGTCGCGCTCGAGAGTCCCCATTCGTCCGGCAGCGTCCCGCTCGTCCAGGTGTGCCCACCGTCGTTGCTGCGCTGGTAGCGTGAGGAAGTTGACGCCACCAACACCGCCGCGCCGCCTTCCGGGGCAGGGTCCACGGCGAACAGGCGTGCCTCGGCCGGCAGGTCGAGAGGCGCCCAGGACGAGGCGTGGCGGGAGAGATGAAGGAAGCGATCGGCGGCCTTGACGATCAATCCGCCGGCGCCGTCCGCCCGCAGCGTCTTGACCTCAGCCTGGTCCGGTATCGCGTCGGGGCGCGCGCGGTGCCAGCTGTGGCCGCCGTCGCGGCTCGTGAAGAGCACGGCCGCGTCGCTCCACCTGTTGCTGGTCGCGTAGATTGTCGTCGTCGACGGGCCCTCGTGCAGGGCGACCGAGACCGTGAGACGCG
Source organism: Luteitalea sp. (assembly GCA_035503395.1). Classification (GTDB taxonomy): domain Bacteria; phylum Acidobacteriota; class Vicinamibacteria; order Vicinamibacterales; family Vicinamibacteraceae; genus Luteitalea. Next base: position 1,902 of record DATJTM010000774.1, on the reverse strand, counting down.
ACACGCCGTCGGCACGTCGTGTCCAGGTCTGCCCGAAATCCGTCGTGACCATGAGGCCGCTCGACGTGCCGACGTATGCGGTCCACGGATCGCCAGGGTCGATGGCGAACGGCCGTGGCAGAACGTCGTCGGGCCAGGGAGTGGGAAGCGGTTCCCATGAGTGCCCTCCGTCGCGACTCCGCGTGACGCGTGAGCCTGCGCGCCCGACGACGACGTCGCCACGCGCGTCGAGGTAGGCGAGCGCCGTCCAGTCGCCTTCGACAGCGGCGACCTGCTGCGTCCACGTCCGGCCCGCATCGCGCGTGACCATAATTCGCCCGTCGCTGCTGCCGACAAGCAGCACGCCGGGTTCACTGGGATGAACGGCCAGGCCTCCAGTGGCCGCGTGCGGCAGCGACCGCCCGAACGGGCGCCAGGTGCGCCCGCCGTCGTCGCTCGACGACACCCGGTGCTCCTCCGCGCAGAACAGCGTCGTCGCCACGCGGGGGTGCAGGGCGACGCCATCTGCGCAGGCCGGAGCCGGTGTGGACACGAGCCGTCGCCAGCGCTGCCCGCCGTCGTCGCTCCGCACGACGTCGTGGAACGGAGGCTGATAGACGACGCGCGGGTCGCCAGGTGCGATGAGCGGGAGCCGCGTGTGGTCGACGTCCAGTTGTCGCCAGCGCCTCCCGAGGTCGGTGGTCTTGAAGAGGTCGTCCCAGCAGGCGGCGTACAGCGTCCCGGGCTCGGCGTCCACGGCCGTCAACTCGCACCCGGCGTCTGGTGGCAGTCCCAGATCGGCCGGAGTCCAGGTCGCGCCGTAGTCGTGCGAGCGGAAGACGCCGCCATGCTCGAAGGCCGCCAGCACTGTTCCGGGCCGCGACGCGACGATCGCCAGGCCAACGACGTCCCCACCGCTCGGTCCGCCGCCCGGAACGTGCGCGACGGCGGGTGTGTCGGTCGCCCGGCTCCGTTGGGATGGCGAAGGGGCCTGGCGAGTCGTGGTCGTGGCGAGCAGGAATGTGCTGGTCGCAGCACCGAGCACGGCGATTCCCAACGCGGTCGAGCGCATCGGGGACGCAATCGGCAGTTCAGAGACGCGCGACCAGCGTGCGTTCGATGCCCTGCAGGTCGCAGAGCACCTCGACGACCTCGAGACCAGCCGCCGTCGCAGCGTCGGCCATCGTGTCGGCCTGGCCGTAGCCGAACTCCATGGCGATCCAGCCGCCGGGCGTCAGCTTCGTCGAGGCCTCGACGAGGAGGCGGCGCGGCAGGTCGAGGCCGTCCTGCCCACCGAATAGCGCGACGTGCGGCTCGTGGTCGCGCACGTCGGGCAGCATGCCGGGCGCGTCGCGACGGGCGACGTACGGCGGGTTGGAGACGATTAGGTCGAACTCGCCCTGTGCCGGCGCCAGCAGATCGCCGACCACGAACGTGACCCGGTCACCCACGCCCAGGGCGTCGGCGTTGGCACGAGCCACGTCGAGCGCCTCGCTCGAGATGTCGGTGCCCAGCACCTGCCACGACGGACGCTCCGCGGCCAGCGTGACGGCCATGGCGCCGCTCCCGGTGCCGACGTCGACGACGCGCGGCGATGGCGTGGCGGGCACGGTCTTCAGCACCCACTCGACGATCAGCTCGGTTTCGGGGCGCGGCACCAGCACCGACGGCGAGACGATGAAGTCGCGGCCGTAGAACTCGCGCGCACCGACGATGTAGGCGACGGGTTCCCGCCCGAGCCGCCGCGCGATGGCGGCCTCGTAGGCGTCGAGAAACTCCGGGTGCGCCGGCCCGTCGGACCGCGTGATCCACGCGGCCCGGTCCCAGCCCAGCACGTGGCGCGCCAGCACCTCGGCGTCCAGATCGGCCGAGGCCCAGCCGACCCTGGCCTCACGCAGTCGGTTGCGGGCGTCGAGCGCCGCC
>DATJTM010000773.1:0-11503 GCA_035503395.1 Luteitalea sp. | reverse complement strand
TTCGTTGAAGTCGAGGAGGTAGTGCCAGTCGGCGACGCGCCGCGCCTCCATCGCCCGACGCACCACCTTGTCGATGCGGGTGATGCGGTCGAAGTCCTGGGCCCCGTTGCCGCCGTTCAACTTGATCTTGAAGTGGGTCAGTCCGTCGCGCGCGATCCATTCGTCGAGCGTGTTCGGCAGCCCGTCGTCGACGCGCGTCTTCAGATCGGTCGGCTCGATCGCGTCGCTGGCGCCCACCGAGTGGAACACCGGCGTTTCAGCTCGCGGCTGCACCGGGACGTACCGATCGAGGTACTCGCCGGCAAACGCCGGCCCCAGGTCGCGCGAAAGGTCCTGACGCATGTACTCACGCGAGTAGGTCGCGTACGAACTGAGGCCGAAGGCCTTGCCGTACGCGTCGTGCACGGCGGCGTCGAACGCACTGGCCACGACCAGCGTGGCGAGGATGGGGAGCGGCGTGGCGAGCGAACGCTGCGTCGTCACTTCACCGGCCGCACGCAGGTACGCCGGCTCCAGCACGCGCCACAAGTCGATCGGGTGGCCCCGGTCGTCGCAGTCGGCCGTGATGCCGCGGCAGGCATCGGCCAGCGCCATCATCGCGCCAAGTCCGGCATCCTGCGGCGCCGAGGGATACGCCCAGGCGTTGCCCAGCGTCATCGAACCGAAGCCCCATGACTCGCGACCAGTACCGGTCCGCACCCGGCAGCGGACGTTGAGGATGGTGACTCGGTCGACCGACCGGCCGCCGAACATGTAAGGGGTCCGGTACGCGTGCCCCTCGAAATCGTGCGTCACCTCGACGATGCGGATGTCGACGGGTCGCGCCGCCTTGACAGCGGGGGCCGCCGGCGGACGGCGCTGGGCCAGCGCGGCCATCGGCAGGACGCCTGCGCTCAGCAGCAGGTGACGACGAGACAGGGAGGAAGTGCGAGCTGGCACGCCCGCCATTATCGGTGCGATCCGACAGCCGCGATCACCGCCGACACGGCCGCCGCCTGTATGCCGTCGATGCGCACGCGCTTGCTGCGACTGCGAGCGCCGGAGACGAGCGTCACCTGGCGCCGCGCAACCCCGAACGCGTCGGCCAGCACCTCCACGAGCTCGACGTTGGCGGCACCATCGACCGGCGCGGCAGCCAGGCGAACCAGCAGCGCCTCGTCGCGGACGCCGCCGATACCCGACCGCCCGGCTCGGGGAATGCCGCGAATCGCCACGATCACGCCTCCAGCGACAGACTCGACGTTCAGTGGGTGACCTCCGGCCCTGACGCACGGAGTATGGCAGTGAATCACGCGTCTCGCTGAGGTGTGCCGCGGGGCTCGTCCTGCGTCGATAGGCTAGACTTCCAGCTGTGACGGCGAACCCGGGCGACGGGCAGCCCGGCCCGCCCACACGGGTCGGTCAGTATCGATTGGGCCAGCGGCTGGGGGCCGGCGGCATGGGCGCCGTGTACCGCGCCTTCGACGACACCCTGCAGCGCTCGGTCGCCATCAAGCGACTCCTGCCGGCACCGGGCGACCCCAATCGGACGTTGCGCTTCCGCCGCGAGGCGCGGATGGCGGCGCGGCTGAACCACCCCGCCATCGTCCACATCTACGAGATCGTCGAGACGCCCGAGGGCGACTGGATCGTCATGGAGCTGGTCGAGGGCAAGACCCTCGATCGCCTGCTGCGCGAATCCCGACTCGACCTCCATAGTGCCGTGCGCGTGGCTCGCGAGATCGCGGACGGCCTCGCCGAGGCGCATCTCCAGGGCATCGTCCATCGCGACCTGAAGGCCGCCAACGTCATGGTGGCCAGCAACGGCCGCGTGAAGATTCTCGACTTCGGGCTCGCCAAGGCCTACGACGGCGACACCGACCAGGAGATCTCCACACCGGGCACCATCCTTGGCACCTGCCATGCCATGTCGCCGGAGCAGGCGCAAGGCCACACCGTCGACCACCGCTCGGACCTGTTCTCGCTCGGGTCGCTGCTTTACGAGATGCTGACCGGGCAGTCGCCGTTCCATGGGGCGACGACGACCGAGACGCTCGCACGCATCTGCGCGTACGAACCGGAGCTGGTGTCGCGACTCGAGCCGGCAGTGCCAAGGGAACTGTCCGATCTGACGCATCAGTTGCTGCAGAAATCCGCGGCGAAGCGTCCGCAGCACAGCGGCGATGTGGCCGCCACGCTGGAACGCATCGAACGGAGCGGCCACTTGAGCGGCGGGCCTCGGCCGGCGGCAGCGTTGGCCACCGAGGTGGTCACGTCGATCGACCGCCCAAGCGCCACCCCCGTGCGCCCGGCGACGCCGGCGGCGCTGACCAGCATCGAGCGCCGACAGGTCACCGTCCTCTGCTGCGAACTCGCGGATGCGAGCCAGCCGGCGATGGAGTCGGGCCACCTCTTCGACCCGGAGATGCTCTACGAGCTGATGCTGCAGGTGCGTCCGCTCGTGCAGCAGGCCGCGCAGCGGTACGACGGATCGATCGGTCCCGCCGTCGGCCACCGCCTCGTCGCGTACTTCGGCTACCCGCAGGCCCACGAGGACGATGCGTGGCGGGCCGTACGGACGGCGCTCGACCTGGTCGGCGAAGTGACCGAGCGGCTGGACGACACACCCGGACTCGGACGGGTGTCGCCGGCGCTGCGTGTGGCCATCCACACCGGCACTGCCGTCGTGTCGACCGTGCCGCACGCGCCGGAACCCGTCGTCCTCGGCGCGACGCTGGACGTGGTCATGCGCCTGCTGGCGTCGGCCGAACCAGGCGCGGTCGTCCTGAGTCCGGCGACGCGTTCGCTGGTGCACCGCGGCGTGGCGGCCGAGCCGCTGCCGCCGTTGCCGCCGTCGCCGGGTTCGGGCGTGGCGATGGTGCCCTACCGCGTCCGTGAGGGGCAGGACTCCGGCGAAGAAGCGGTCTTCGACCTGGCGCCGCTCATCGGCCGCGACCGCGAAATCGAGCACCTGCTGGTGCGGTGGGATCAGGTCCAGAACGGCATCGGGCAGGCGGTGCTCCTGACCGGTGAACCGGGAATCGGTAAGTCGCGGCTGCTGCGAGCGTTCCGCGAACGCGTCAGGGACGCGGATGGCGGGCGGCGCGTGCGCTTCCTGCAGACGCACGGCACGCCTTACACGCAGAACACGCCGCTGCACGCGGTGGTGCAGTGGCTGCACCGGACCATCGCGTCGGAGCCCGGCACCAGCATCCAGCAGCGCCTGGCGTCGCTCGTCGATGCGCATGGTCTCGGCGAGGCGTATCCGTTGCTGGCGTCGCTGCTCGAGTTCCCGGAACGGCCTGATCGACCGCTCCGTTCGATGCCGCCGGAACGGCAGCGCGAGGAGACGCTCGACGCGCTGGTCGCGTTGCTCCTCGAGATGTCGGCCCGCGATCCGGTGGTGCTCGTCGTCGAGGATCTGCACTGGCTGGATGCCACCACCCTGGCGTGGCTCGATCGACTGGTCGACCAGACACAGGCGGTGCCGCTGTATCTGGTCATGACGCTGCGGCCGAACACGCTCGACGTGCCCTGGGCGGCGCGTGCCCAGGTGACGCAGATCACGCTCGGGGCCCTCACGCAGGACGACACCGAGCAGCTGATTCGCTCGATCACCGGCGACCGTCGGCTGGGCAGCCAGTTGCAGGAACAGATCGTCGCGCGGACCGATGGCGTGCCGCTCTTCGTCGAGGAACTCACGCGATCGGTCCTCGAAAGCGGCGAGGCCGGGCAGTCGCGCGAGTTGCCGACGACCCTGCGCGACTCGCTGACGGCGCGACTGAGCCGGCTCGGAAGTGCCCGTGAGATCGCGCAGCTGGCGTCGGTCATCGGTCGCTCCTTCTCGATGGCCCTGCTGACGGCGGTGTCGCCGCATCCACCCGATCAACTCGATCGGGAACTGCGACAGCTGGTGCAGTCGGGCCTCGTGCACCGGCGCGGGTTCGGTGCGCAGGCGCGCTACGCCTTCAAGCACGCGCTGGTCCGCGATGCGGCCTACGACTCGCTGGTCCGTCGCGAGCGGCAGCATCTCCACCTGCGCATCGCCGACGCGCTGCATGCGCAGCGCCGCATCGGTGCCGAAGACGTGCCGGGCGAGGTGCTCGCCCATCACTACATGGCCGGCGAGCAGTTCGACCAGGCGTTCCGCTGCTGGCTCGAGACCGGACGCCTGGCGATGAGCCGCTCGGCCCATGCCGAGGCCATCGGCCATCTCGAACAGGCGCTGGCCGCGCTGCAGGCGCAGCGTCCGTCCGCCGCACGCGATAGCCACGAGATCGACGTGCGCAGCGCCCTCGCCACGTCGCTCGGCGTGATTCGCGGACTGTCGTCGCCGGAGCTGGTCGCCACCTACGATCGCCTGCTGTCGCTCACCGGGCACCTGGGTGACGTGCCGCACGAGCTGTACTTCAACCTCTGGAATTTCTACGCGAGCCGCGGCCGGCTGCAGCAGGCGCTCGACCTGTCGCGTCAGCGCCTCGCGTACGGCGTCGAGCACGGCGACACCGACGCGCAGCTACTCGGCATCTACACCGCGGCCGCCTCGGAGATGTTCCTCGGCCACTTCGAGGCATCCCGCGACGGCTTCGACCAGTTGCTCGCGATCTATCCGACTGAAGGCCTGGCCACGCGAACGATCGCGTACGACATCGGCGCTGTGGCGCAGTCGCTGCTCGGCGACGTGCTCTGGGTGCTCGGCTTGCAGCAGGAGGGCGCCGACGCCTCGGAGAGCGCCATCGGCCGCGGCCGCGCCTGCTCGCCCTTCACCGAGTCGGTGGCGCTCGTCGACCGCATGATGCTGGCGGTGTCGATGCGCGACGACGAGACGGTGCAGGCCCGCGCGGCCGCCCTGATCGCGCTGAGCCAGGAGCACGGGTACCAGTACTGGACCGTCTTCTGGCAGCTGTGTCTCGCCGTCACGAAGGTGAAGGGACTGACCGCGGAAGCGGCCGTCGAGGCCGCGCTCGAAGAGGCCACGACCGCCATCTCGATCATGCGGACGGCCTACGGCAGCAACCTGCAGTGCACGCGGTACCTCTCCTGGGTGGTCGAGGCGTGCCTCGATCATGGTCGCCTCGACAAGGCGCGTGGGCTGCTCGACGACGCACTGACGCTCGCCGGCGCCGACGGCGAACGCTACTGGCTCGCCGAACTCCGCCGGCTCGAGGCGCGCCTCCGCCAGGCACAGGACGCACCGCTGGTCGAGGTCGAAACGCTGCTCCGCGCCGCCATCGACGTGGCGCGCGAGCAGTCGGCCCGCACCTTCGAGCAGCGAGCCGCGACCGCGCTCGAGCCGATTCTTCGCGATCAGGGACGCGGCGACGAGGTCGACTCCCTCCTCGTCGTCACGCCAGCGCCGCAGCGCTGACCGGCACGCCGGTGCCCGCGGCCAGCCGTCGCTTCTTCTGCAGGAACAGGTACAGGAACGTCGCATCGACGATCGCAGCGGTGCAGCCGATCGTCTGCAGGAACCTGTCGTCCGGGTAGTGGAGGAAGAAGAACACGACGACGAGCGCCGAGCCCGCGGCGCGCAGCCAGTTGGCGTTGAACGAGAAGTACTCGAGCGTCGGCTGGCGCAGCATCAGCGGAATGTAGAGGAATGAGATCGACAACTGGATCAGGTACGCCGATCGGCCGCCGACGGCGTTGTCCAGATTGTTCGTGTGCATGAAATACGTCGCAGCGCCCGCCATCGTCGCAATGAACAGGCACATCGGGATGAAGACGGCGCGTGGCGTCAGCTCCTTCACCGTCATCTGCTTGGCGCCGAGGAAGAGCACGCCGTAGCTGAAGATGATGCCGGCGTCGAGGAAGAACCAGACGTAGTTGGCGCCCTGGAACAACATGCCCATGTCGTTCTTGGCGAGGAAACTCCAGACGAACTCCCAGGCCACGTCGCAACAGCCGGCAAACACCGGCATTTCTACGTATTTCAGCGTGAAGATGTTGCGGATGTAGATGCCGTACGCGATCACCCACAGCAGGCACCCGAGGCCGTAGAAGAAGAACTCCGTGCCCGTGTAGTCCTGCCAGTTGATCCAGTAGTTGGAAATCATCGGGGGTTGTCCTTGTGCGCCCTGGTCCGGCGCGATCACTCGAAGGCCGGACCGTGCAGGTCCAGGCGGCTGAACGGTACGGAGAACTCCACTTCACCGCGGCGATCGACGGCGACCATGCCCTGCATGATCAGGTGCGCCAGCTTGTCGACCAGTGCATCGCGCTCACCGGCCCACTGCCCGATGCGGAGCACCATGGTGACCATCGACTTGAGCAGCGCGTGGCCGGGTAGCGGCGTGAAGCCGACGCGCGCGAGTTCCTCGCACGTCAGCAGCTCCGTCATGAACAGCCGTGGCGCCAGCCCGGCGCCGAACGCTCGCGCCACCGGAGGCAGCAATCGCTGCATCATCGCCAGGTTCGCGGTCGTCAATGCGACACCGGCCGGGTTGCGGGCGGCCGACGTGTTGGTGCGCCGTACGTAGGCGGTGTAGAACTCCGCCGCTTCCGAGAGGTTGGCCGGTACCAGGCTCGCGTCTTCGGGACGATCGGGCGGATGGATGCCCATGAGCCGTGCGAACGTGTGCCAGACGTAGTACAGGTCCTCGGCCTCGCTCCGTGGCAGCGTCAGCCCGAGCCGTCCGATCCCGTCCACCAGCAGGTACGAGAACGCCATGATGGTGGCCAGCATGTCCTCGTGGTTGACGGGCACCCCGTACGCCGCGCGGAACTGTGGCCGGTACTGATCGGTGAGTACGCGGATGCCCGCGTGCAACAGGCGCAACTTCTTCGCGGTGACGATGGCGCGCCCGCCGTCGGCGAACGCGTGGCCGTCCGAGACGTCGACGAGCAACTGCACCACCCCCATCAGGCGCTCGTACGGATGGCGCGCGAGGTCGCCGGAGATCGACAGGATTTCGGTGAGGCATGGCGCCGCATAGCCGCGCGGCAGGCTCGACGCGAGCAACACGACGACCGAGGGCAACGCGTTGCGCAGGAACGCCTGCCCACCCGCCTGCAATCGCTCGAGAGAGACGTCGGTCGGCAGTCCAGCCGCCTCGGACATGAACGTCTTCAGCGCCGGCGGCGCGTCGGGCGGCAGCGGCGTGCTGTTGCCTTGCAGCACGCGGAACGCCTGCCCGACCGCACGGCTGCCGCCTTCGTCACGCAGGCGCGCCACCGCGGCATCTGCCAGTGGATCGCCACTCTGGCGCAGTCCATCCAGGAACCGATCGTCGGACCACTGACTCACCGAAGCACGCGCGTCCTCGTCACGTGGCGGAGATTGTATCCGCCTGCGCGCTACCCGCTTCGGCGGACTTCGTCCGTGACGCACTCCGAGCTCCGGCGGACTCCGTGCGTGACGCGCTCCGAGTTCCGGCGGACTCCGTCCGTGACGCGCTCCGAGTTCCAGCGGACTCCGTCCGTGCCGCACTAGGAGTTCCGGCGGATTTCGCCCCTGACGCACTCCGAGCTCCCAGCGGACTTCGTCCGTGACGCACGTCGCGCCTCGACGTACCTCCAGGATCAGTTCGTAGCCGACCGACTTGTCGGTCGGTTCCTTAGCGGACCTCGACGCAGGCGTTCGTTATGATGGCGCACCGATCTTCGAGGAGCCGCAATGCCAGCACCTCCCTTCCGCGCGTTCATCGCGGCGAGCGCGCTTGCCGCAGCCACGACGGCGCTCGTCGCCGCGACGATGCCGTCCGCGCCCGTCGCGCAGCCTCCGCCACCAACGTCGGCACCGGACTACCCCGTCCAGTCGGTCCCGTTCACCGCCGTGACGCTCGACGATGCGTTCTGGGCGCCCCGGATCGAGGCCAACCGGACGACGTCGATTCCAACGGCGTTCGAGCAATGCGAGCGCACCGGGCGCGTCGACAACTTCCGGCGCGCGGCCCAGGTCCTGCGTGGCGAGCCCCTCGCCAACACGAAAGCTCCGGGCTACCCGTTCGACGACACCGACCTGTACAAGGTGATCGAGGCGGCGTCCTTCTCACTGCGCGTCCATCCCGACCCGACCCTGGACGCATACGTCGACCGCCTGATCGCGACGATTGCCGCGGCGCAGGAAGCCGATGGCTACCTCTACACCACGCGCACGATCAATCCCTCGGCGCCGCACCCCTGGGCCGGCAAGGCGCGCTGGGAGCTCGAACGCGACGACAGCCACGAGCTGTACAACCTCGGACACCTGTTCGAGGCTGCCGTCGCCCACCACCAGGCCACCGGCAAGCGCACCCTGCTCGACGTGGCGGTCAAGGGCGCAGATCTCCTCGACCGCACCTTCGGGTCGGGCAAGGCCTCCATCTGGCCCGGCCATCAGGTCACGGAGATGGGGCTGGTTCGCCTGTACCGCGTCACGGGAGAGACGCGCTACCTGGCGTTGGCGAAGTTCCTGCTCGATGCGCGCGGACCGAACCCCGGCGAGAAGACGAACCCACGCGGCCTCGAGTACAACCAGGCCCACCTGCGCGCCATCGAACAGACCGAGCCGGTCGGCCACGCCGTCCGCGCCATGTACATGTATGCGGGCATGACCGACGTGGCCGCGATGACGAGCGACGCCGCCTACACCCGCGCCCTCGACGCCATCTGGACACACCTGGTCGGCAGCAAGCTCTATCTCACGGGCGGCATCGGCTCGACTGGTGCGGGCGAGGCCTTCGGCAAGCCGTACGAGCTACCGAACATGACGGCTTACAACGAGACCTGCGCGTCGGTCGGCATGGACTACTGGAATCACCGGCTGTTCCTGCTGCACGGCGACGGCCGCTACCTCGACGTGATGGAGCGGACGCTGTTCAACGCGCTGCTCTCGGGCGTGGCCCTCGACGGCAAGACCTTCTTCTATCCCAATCCGCTGGAATCGGCTGGCCAGCATCAACGCAGCCCGTGGTTCGGCGTCGCCTGCTGCCCGGGCAACATCACGCGCTTCCTCGCGTCGCTGCCGGGCTACCTGTATGCGCATCGCGGCGACGACGTGTACGTCAACCTGTACGCGGCGGGCAGTGCAACGGTCGCGACGGGCAACGGGCGGCAGGTGCACCTGGTGCAGCAGACGCGCTATCCCTACGACGGCAGCGTCACGCTGACGGTGACGCCCGACGCGGCGCGCGAGTTCTCGTTGCTCCTGCGGATTCCCGGCTGGGCGATGGAGCGACCGGTGCCGAGCGACCTCTACACGTTCGCGACCTCCTCGTCGAAGAAGCCTCGCGTCCTCGTGAACGGTCAGGACGTGGCTCTGCATGTCGACCGCGGTTTCATGACGCTTCGCCGCACGTGGGCACCCGGTGACGTGGTGACCCTCGACCTGCCGATGCCGGCTCGACGTGTCGTTGCGCACGCCAGCGTCGCCGCGGATCGCGACCGTGTCGCCATCCAGCGCGGCCCGCTCGTGTACGCGGCCGAATGGCCCGACAACGACGGTGATGTGCGCAACGTCGTGCTGTCGGGCACCGCGCCCTTGTCAACGGCGTTCAGGCGCGATCTCCTGGGGGGTGTCCAGGTGGTGACCGCCCGCGGCACGGCGCTCAGCCGCGACGCCGACGGCGCTCTCGTCCGTCGCGAACGGACCGTGACGCTGATTCCTTACGCGACGTGGGCCAATCGCGGTGCCGGGCCGATGACGGTGTGGATGGCGACGAGCGACGCCGCCGCCAGGCCGCGGCCGTTCCCCACCGTGGCCATGCGCAGTCGCGTGTCGACGTCACCGGCCAGACGATCGGCGCACCCGATCAACGACGGCGAGTTGCCCAACGCCTCCAGCGATCCCACGGCCTACTTCGACTGGTGGCCGCAGCGGGGCGAGGACGCCTGGGTCGAATACGCGCTCGACGCACCGGCGACCGTCGATGGCGTGTCGGTCTACTGGTTCGACGACACGGGTCGTGGCCAGGTGCGTGTGCCGGCGTCTTGGCGCGTCCTGTATCGCGACGGCGAACAGTGGCGTCCCGTGACCACGACCGCGACCCCGGGCGTCGAGCGCGACCGTGAGAACGTCGTGCGGTTCCACGCGGTGCGCACGACCGGCCTGCGCCTCGAGGTGACGATGCAGCCGGGCTTCTCGGCGGGCGTGCAGGAGTGGACGCTACGCACGGTCCGGTGAACGGCTGACTTACGGACCCGCGGCCCTTCTGTCAGGCTGTCGGCATGACGCTTTCCGAAGTGCTGACGCAGCAACTCGACCGTGAAGTGCCCCGCAGTCGCAAGGCGCTCCAGCAGGTGCCCGACGACCGCAGCGACTGGAAGCCGCACGACCGTTCGATGGCCTTCGGCTACCTGGCGTTCATGGTGGCCACGATCCCGTCGTGGCTCGCGCGGATGATCCTCGACGACTCGCTCGACCTGGCGCCGAAGGACGGCAAGAAGACCGAGGTGCCGTCGTTCCGCACCGCCTCGGAGTATCTGGCGGCGCTGGACAAGGCCGACGCCGAGATGCGCGCGGCGCTGAGCAAGGCTTCCGACGACCATCTGAAGACGAACTGGCAGTTGCTGGTCGCTGGCAACGTCGTGCAGCAGGCGTCGCGCTTCGAGATGCTCACTGACACGATCGCGCACTGGGTCCATCACCGCGGGCAGATGACGGTGTATCTGCGCCTCATGGGCGCAACGGTACCGGCGCTGTACGGCCCGTCCGCCGACGACAAGCGTTTCTGACGACGGGACACGGGAAGGCCGATCGGAATCGGGAACCGGAACACGGGAACCGGGACACTTCCCCTCGTGACGTAGGCCTCGAGCTTTCACCTTCGCTTACGTCTTTCGCATCAGCTTCGGCGGACAGTCAGCTCGACGCGCGGAGATCACTGACCGTCGACCTGAAGGTCGACGGCTACAACTCCTGAAGGGTCGGCGTCAACTGACCGTCGGACAACGTCCGACGGCTACACCTGTCGGGAGTGCGTCGCGTTCCACCGCCATGCGACGGACGAAAGAGCGCTGACTGCCCGATCGACGTTCGGCGTGACGTGCGAGTGGGTTTCGAAGGCCGAAGGCCGACCGACGAAGGCCGTGGGGTTCGGTGTTCGACCTTCGCGGTTGTTCCGAAGGCCGAATGACGAAGGCCGGCTCTTACGGTTTCTGTCCCGGCAGCCAGTCCGGCTTGTCGGTGGTGGTCGCCAGCCAGCGCACTGGCGCAATGAGCGAAGCGATCGCGTCGCGCATGTGCACGAAGTTGATGTGCCGCACTTCGTCGCTCGGCTGGTGATACTCGCGGTGCAGGCCGAAGCTGGACACCGTGTGTGCGACGACGCCGCGCCGCGCGAAGCGGATGTTGTCCGATCGCTCGAAGAAGCGCTGGTCCGGGTGCGGATCCTGCACCAGTTTCGCGCCGTGCTGGGCGAGCAGCGGGCCCAGCGTGGACCGCTCGTAGCCCGTGAGCCACAACGTACCCGCCGGTACCTTCGGATCCGGACGGCCGATCATCTCGATCTGCAGGTCGGCCAGGATGTCGGTGAGCGGCACCACCGGACGATCGACGAAGTAGCCTGCACCGAAGCCGCCGGCCTCCTCGCTGCCGAACAGTGCG
>DATJTM010000772.1:0-12459 GCA_035503395.1 Luteitalea sp. | reverse complement strand
ACGGTCGCCGCTGCATTCCGGCCGGACAAAGTCCGGCCGCTACACCTGAGGGATTCCTGCCGCTCGTCTGCGCGTCCGCGAGGTAGGGACGGGCCGCCGGCCCGTCCGAGATCGACGACGCCATCTGCGGACCGCTCGGCGAGCGGTCCCTACCTCACCGACATTGCGAATTCGCCATCGCCCTGAGCAGAGCCATGCCGTCCGGCGGAGCGATCAGACCGCGCCGTGGCGGCGCAGCGTGGCCTGGACGGCCGGATTGCCGTCGGCCATCTGCAGCAGCGTCCGGCCGTGCCGGTTGCCAGTCGCTCCGATGTTCGCGCCCGCCGCGACGAGTCGATCGATGACCCCGCCGTAATCGGCGCCGTTGGCGCGGCGCTGCACCGAGCCGAACGCCGCCCAGCCGAGGGGCGGGCTCTTGTGCGTCGGATCGGGCGCATCAACCGACACGCCTCCGCGCGCGAGGATCTGCTCCACCATCGCGACGTTGCCCACCCAGCACGCCGCATGCAGCGCGCTGCCACCGTCGACCCCCGGTGCCGACGGGTCGAAACCGAGGCGCAGCATCAACGCCGCCGCGTCGTAGCGTTCGTGGAAGATCGCGTGCGCCAGGTGGCCGTGCTCCTCGGGGCCGAACGTGGCGATCAGATTTGGCTGCTCATCGAGGAGCGCCATGGCCGCCGCTTCGTCGCCAGCGAGCACCGCGTTGAACAATCGCACGCGAATCGGGCTGCGCGCCTCCAGCACGGCCACGACGTCGTGATGCTCGTACTTCAGCGCGACGTCATGCGGCGACATGCCGAATCCAAGCGTCCAGCAGTAGATGTTGAACGGCGGCACGAGCGCGTAGCCGTCGCGGCGGATGCGCGCGTCGATGCTGGTGGGATCGGCATTGAGCAGGCGCTCGGCGAGTGCCACGTCGCCGAGTCGTGCCGGCATGAAGATGTCGACCGTGGCGCCCCGCGCGATCAGATGGCGACACACGTCAGGACGGTCCACCAACGCGTACTGCGCGGGCGTCGACTTGTGGTCGATGCAACGCGCGTCGATGTCGGCGCCGCGCTCGAGCAGCAGGTCGGCGATGGCAACGGTACTCGCTTGATGCAACGGTTGCTGCCCGTCGCCGCCGCGCTCGTGAACGCGTGACGCATCCGCGTCCAGCATCGCGCGGAGACGGTCCTCCCAGCCGAGTCGCGCAGCGACGTTCGGCGTCAGCGTCGCACCACGAGACAACAGATAGCGCGCCGTCTGCTCGTTGGCACTATCGAGAACCGTGTAGGGTCCGTTCTGCCAGTCGCTCCGGAGGTTGACGTCGGCCCCGGCGTCGATGAGCACGGCCAGCAGCGCCTCGTTGCCGCTGCCGGCCGCCACATGCGCGGCCCGCTGGCCGAAGTCGAACGACGGCTCGTTGATCGCGGCCCGTACGTGCGGCAGGGCCAGCAGCTCCTGCACGCGCGGCACGTCGCCGGAGCGTACCGCCACCCCGAACGCCGCAAGGTCCTCTGAATTGTTCGCGATCACCGGTCCACGCTAGAACCACCGCCGCCAGAAGTCAAAGCACGACTCGAGGGATGGCGGGCAGGAGTCCACGAAGGTCGTCGACCGTCGCCGATACCCCACCGGCCTGCGCGAGGTCGGGCCGGCCGCCGCCCTTGCCGCCGTGGGCGGCGCAGACGCGCTTGACGATCGCGCCGCTGTCGACGTCGACGCGATCCTTGCTGCGGGCCACGACGAGCGCGTGCGGCGTCTCGCCGCCGAGCAGCGCCACCACACGACCTGGAGCCTCGACGATCCGCGACGCCGCACCACGCAGTGACTGCGCATCTGCACCAGCAAGGTGCGCCACCACGATGCCGTCGGCGCCGGCGGTCGCTGCGAGTTCGTCGGCCTGCAGCACCGTGAGGCGCTCACCCATCTCGCGACTACGGCGCTGCTCGTCGCGCAAACCGTCACGCAGGCGTTCGACGGCGGCTGCTACGTCGCGCACGCCGACCGACAGCACCTGCGCCAGCGCATCCACTGTCGACTTCAGGTCGCGATAGCTCGCCAGCACGCGGTTGCCACAGAGGAACGTCACGCGCGTGCCGCCGCGGAAGCGCTCGAAACCGCGCACAGCGATCAGGCCGACCTCGCCGGTGCGATGCACGTGCGTGCCGCCGCAGGCCGACAAGTCGTGATCGGTGATGTCGATGAGCCGGATGCGGCCGGTACGCGCCGTGGCCTTGCGCAGCCTGGGCTCCGAGGCGAGCTCCGTGGCGTCCGCATAGCGAATGGTGACCGGACGGTCACTCCAGACAACGGCGTTGGCATGTCCTTCGACGCGCGCGATTTCGTCGGCCGACACTTCGCGGTCGAGGTCGAGCGTGGACACGTCCATCCCGAGGTGCACGCTCTCGGTACGTGCACCGACGACGGCGTCGAACGACGCCGACAGGATGTGCTGACCCGAATGCTGCTGACGGAGATCGTGACGCCGGGCGGCATCGATGGCGCCACCCACGCGCGTACCGACAGCGATCGCGCTCGGCACGTCGTGCCAGACGACCTCCTCGTCGTCGGCCTCGACGCCAGTGACATTGACACTCGTGCCATCGGCGTTCAGCGTGCCGACGTCGTGGGGCTGTCCGCCGGAGGTCGGATAGAACGCCGATCTGTCGAGTGCGACCCGATGACCATCGCCGTGCGTCACGCACGCCATGACCTTGGCCTCGAACGTCAGGAGCGCGGGATCGTCGTAGTAGAGGCGAGACATTCGGGCTACAGGCTACAGGAGGTAGGGACGGCTCGCCGAGCCGTCCGCCGGACGCGCCGGCGGCGCGTCCCTACCAGTAGCGCACGATCAAATTACTTCGAGCGGAACAGCAGGAGATGCTGCCAGGGCAGCGAGTCGACGCGGCGGTCGAGCACGAAACCCTCGGCCCCGAACTCACGCGTCGCCTGCTCGACGCTCATCTTGTGTTCCTCGCGGATCGGCACGGCGCGATCCTCCTTGCGGAACTCGACGATGGCGATGCGTCCGCGCGGGGAGAGCGCGGCCTTCATCGACCGCAGCACGACCTGCGGCGAGGCAAGCTCGTGGTAGACGTCGACCATCAGGATCAGGTCGACGGCACCGGCCGGCAGCCGCGGGTCGTCGGGCGTGCTGCGCACCAGTTCGACGTTGGTAAGGCCCAGTCGCTTGGCGCGCGCTCCGACCAGTTGCAGCATCTCCGGCTGCAGGTCGACGGCGAGCACCTTGCCGGTCGGCCCCACGGCCTTGGCGAGACGCTCCGTGTAGTAGCCCGATCCGGCGCCGAAATCGGCGACCACCATGCCCGGCTGCAGTTGCAGCGACTGGATGGCGAGACTCGGCCGCTCCTCCTGCTCACGCTCGGCTCGCTCCAGCCATGAGGCGCCTTCGTGCCCCATCACGCCGGCGATGATGCGACCCGACACCGGGTGCGCGCTGCCGGCCTGCGCCAGCAACGCCACCGGCGCGGCGAGGACGAACGCCACGAGCGGCCAGATCAGGGAACGGCTTCGGCTCTTCATGATCGAATGAGACGCCGCCTGCGATGCTGGCGTCCTTCACCAAGTTCAAGAAGGTCGAAAAGGTCGAAAAGGGCAAGAAGTTCAGGAAGGACGAGACGCTCGGAAGAGTGAAGAAGCTCGAGCGCTCAGAGATCCATCTGGAAGTGGTACGCGCTGATCCGCATGCGCTTCCGGAAGTAGAACCGGTGCGCCGCGAAACGGTGGACGCCCGAATCGAGCTCGAACGCCACGCATTTCTGCTCGCGCGCGTGCGCGACGAGCCAGTCGAGCAGCGCGTCGCCGTAGCGCTTCGACCGTTCGCCCTCATCCGTGACCAGGTCGTCGACGTACAGCACGAGTCCCGACTTCAACTGGTACAGCAGTCTGAAGCCTGCGACAGCGACGACGCGTCCGTCGGCGGTGTGCGCAGCCAGTCGCAGGCCGAGCCGCTCGGCTTCGCGGACATTGGCGACGTACGTTGCCTCCTCCTGATGAGGACGCAACTGGCGCATGACCGGATAGGTCGCCAGGATCTCGGCATCGGTGCTGACGAAGGACGTCGACGTATCTGGAGTCATCGGGCTGAGTCGAGGGCAGGATCGGCAACGCCGACCTCGGCGAATCCACGGGCGCGGAGTTGGCAGCTGTCGCAACGGCCGCAGGGCCGTCCGTCTGCCAGCGGTGCGTAGCAGGAGTGCGTGAGTGCGTAGTCGAGGCCGAGCGCGAGTCCGCGCCGGATGATGTCGGCCTTCGAGAGTTGCTGCAGCGGCGCATGGATGCGCAGCGGGCGTCCCTGCACGCCGGCCGCCGTCGCCAGGCGCCCGACATGCTCGAAGGCGGCGATGTATTCGGGCCGGCAATCGGGATAGCCCGAGTAGTCGAGCGCGTTGACGCCGATCACGATGTCGGCGGCACCGACCGTCTCGGCCCACGCCAGCGCCAGCGACAGGAAGATCGTGTTCCGGGCCGGCACGTAGGTGCTGGGGATGTCGTCGGCGGTGGCGACGTCGCGATCGAGCGGCACGGCGCTCGCTCCGGTCAGTGCCGAGCGCGCGATGCCGCGCAGGTCGAGATCGAGTTCGACGTGTTCGGCAACGCCCAGCGCCCGCGCCGCACGTCGCGCCGCGTCGATCTCCTGCGCGTGCGTCTGACCGTACCGCACGGTCAACGCGTAGAGGCGGAACCCTTCCTCGCGGGCAATCGCGCCAGCGGTGTAGGAGTCGAGACCACCACTCAACAGGAGAACGGCCGGAGCCGGTGTCGTGGTCATACGCGTCGGGCCGCAGGTGCCCAGATGTACTTGTGCTGCTGGAGCTGCAGGCGGACCGGCAGCCGCTCCTCGAGGATCCATGCCGCGAGGTCGGCAGGCCCGACCAGGCTCCAGGCCGGCGAGAAGTGGATGGCGCCACAGCGGCCGGCGAGCGCGTACGTCCGCACGACGTCGCGGGCGTACTCGAAGTCGGCGCGGTCCGCGATCACGAACTTCACCTCGTCGCGGGTGGTCACGAGATCGAGGTTTGCCCAGTGCATCCGCTCGGCCTCGCCACTGCCCGGGCACTTGACGTCGACGATGCGGTGGACGGCGGCGGGGACGTCGGCAATCGAGATGTGCCCGCCCGTCTCGAGCAGCACGGTGTAGCCCTCGTCGAGGAGCCGCTGCATCAACGGCACGGCCTGCTTCTGCAGCAGTGGTTCACCGCCGGTGAGCTCGACGAGCGGCAGGCCGCAGCGTCCGACCTCCGCCACGATGTCGTCCAGCGACTGCTTGCGCCCCTCGGTGAAGGCGTACACGGTGTCGCACCAGCGGCAGCGAAGGTCGCAGGCGGTGAGGCGGACGAACGTGCACGGCTGCCCGGCAAACGACGACTCTCCCTGAATCGACGGGTAAATCTCGGTGATCGTCAGCACGGCAGACACAGAAGGTCAGAAGTCAAAAGACGGAAGTCACAAGTCAGAAGGAACCCGCTGACGGCGGGCACCGTCCCGACAGAAAATTGTACCAATGGCCCGTCGAGCTCCCCTGGTCCAGGTCGGTACCTCAGGCTGGTCGTACCCGTCCGGCAAGGGGGCGTGGAAGGGCATCGTCTATCCGCCGCCCAAGGCGCGGGGCGGCGCCGACGAACTGACGTGGTACGCCGACCGCTTCCACACGGTGGAGGTGAATGCCTCGTTCTACCGCCCCCTTGACCCGGATCTGACCGCGAAATGGGTCGAGCGGACGCCGCCTGGGTTCGAGTTCGCCGTCAAGCTGCACCAGCAATTCACGCATCCGCGGATGCACGCGCCGTCGACGAGGGACCTGCCGCCAGTGCCTGCGGTGGGCGACGAAGTGGTGCGGCAGACGCTGGAGGCGTTGGCGCCGATGCGGGAGGCGAGGCGCCTGGGAGCCCTGCTGGCGCAATTCCCGGCCAGCTTCCAGGCGACGCCGGAGGCGATGGCTTATCTCCAGTGGCTGACGGGCGAGCTGGCCGGGCTGCGCGTAGCTGTGGAGCTGCGGCATCGCAGCTGGAGCGACGCACGGCGCGAGACGCTGGACCTGCTGGACGCGGCGAAGGCTGCGTGGGTCCTGATCGACGAGCCGAAGTTCAAGTCGTCGGTGTGGCAGTCGCCGGGTGTGTTCCTGGAGGAGCTGAAGGAACGGCCGTGGGCCTATATCCGCCTGCATGGACGGAACGCCGCGCAGTGGTGGGATCACGAGGTGGCCGAGGATCGGTACAACTACCTCTACTCCGGCGACGAGCTCGAACCCTTCGTGGACGTCGCCGCGGCCGCGGCAGCGCTCGGCAAGAAGCTGTACCTGTACACGAACAACCACTTCGCCGGGAACGCCGTGGCCAATGCCGCGCAGGTGCGCGCCCGCATCGGCGATCCGGTCGAAGCCCCGTTCCCACGGACGTTCCTCGAGCGATTCCCGCAGCTCGAGGGCGTGGTCACGGGTGAGGGTTTGTTCTAGATGACCACGCCACGCGACAAGACGCGCGGCTACGAAATGACTACCGATGGAGAGAGCTACTTCACCGAGACGCGCTTCAGGCGATCGGTGACCACGAGCTTACGCGCCACGTCGAGTCCCTGCGTCACCTCGCCGAAGATCACGTGCTTGCCATCCAGGTTGGGCATCGGCGACAGGCAGATGAAGATCTGGCTGTCGGCGGCGGTGGGGTTGCCCGGATGGGCCATCGAGACGCTGCCGGCGACGTGCTTGAGACCCTTGGTGAACTCCGCCACGCCAATCGGGTTGCCGCTGCTGCCGCCCGGGCTGCGTCCCCACCATTCGCGGTAGGTCATGTCGCGCGACATCTTGTCGCCCCACTGCACGAGCTGCCCCTTCACTACGCGGTGGATGCGCTGCGCGTTGTAGAAGTTCTTCTTCACCAGGTCGACGATGTGCCCCACCGTCTTCGGGGCACGCTCGGGATAGGTGAGGATGACGATGGTGCCCTTTTCGGTCTCGATGGTGATCTGCGGAGCCGCGGCCTTGCCCTGCGCGTCGAGTGAAGGCACGGGGAGGAGCAGGCACAGGCCAGCGGCGACCGCCAGCGACAACAGCACGTGACGCATGGGAGCTAGTCTACTCTCGGCCTTGGGCCTTGGGCCTTGGGCCTTGGGCCTTGGGACTTGGGACTTGGGACTTGGGGCTTCATGTACCCGGTACCCCGAACCCGGTTCCCGGTTCCCGTCGGTCGTCGTTCCTGTCTGTTGTACCTTACCTGCCGAGTTCTTCCTGTTTCGAGGAGTGCACTGCGTGTCCCAGCTTTTTGCGGTCAAACCGCTGGATCAGCTCACGAGCGACGCCGACCATGGTGGGCCGCGCCTGGCGCGGTCGCTCGGGCCGGTTCAACTGATCTCGCTGGGCATCGGCGCGATCATCGGGGCGGGCATCTTCTCGACGGTCGGCAGCGCCGCGGCTGGTGGCGCACACCACCTCGGCGCCGGGCCGGCACTGGTCATCTCGTTCATGCTGACGGCGCTGGCATGCGGCTTCGCGGCGCTGTGCTACGCCGAGTTCGCCTCGATGGTGCCGATCGCCGGGTCGGCGTACACCTACTCGTACGCGACGCTCGGTGAGCTGGTCGCGTGGATCATCGGCTGGGACCTGATCATCGAATACGCGATCGGCAACGTCGCCGTTGCCATCTCGTGGTCCGGCTATTTCCAGGAGCTCCTGCGCGGCTTCGGCATCGCGTGGCCGGTGTGGCTCGGCATCGACTATCGCACCGCCTATCGCGCGCTCGCCGAGTACCAGGCAGCTGGCGGCGACGTCGCGACGCTGGCCCCCAACATCGTTCGCAACGCGCAGGCCGTGCTCACGGCGCCGCACGTCGGCGGCATCCCCATCCTGTTCAACCTGCCGGCGTTCCTGGTGGTCATGGGAGTCACATGGGTGCTGGTGCGCGGCGTGCGCGAGAGCGCCGGCTTCAACACGGCGATGGTCGTCCTGAAGCTGGTGATCATCGCGTTCTTCCTCGGCGTCGGCGTGTTCTACGTCAAGCCGGAGAACTGGACGCCGTTCGCACCGAATGGCTTTGCGGGCATCAGCAGCGCCGCCGCGATCATCTTCTTCGCCTACATCGGCTTCGACGCCGTCTCGACGGCCGCCGAGGAAACGCGCGACCCCCAGCGCAACATGCCGATCGGCATGATCGGCAGCCTGATCGTCTGCACGATCATCTACATGGCGGTCGCCATCGTGCTGACCGGGCTGACGCCGTGGAATCAGCTCGGCACGGCCGAACCGCTCGCCACGGCGTTCTCCACGCTCGGCATGAACTGGACGGCGGGCATCATCTCGGCGGGTGCGGTGTTTGCGACGACGTCGGTGCTGATCGTGTTCCAGATGGGTCAGCCGCGCATCTTCTTCTCGATGGCGCGCGACGGGCTGCTCCCGCAGTGGGCCGCGAAGGTCCACCCGAAGTACCAGACGCCGTACATCACGACGATCCTCACCGGCCTGTTCGTCGGCCTGCTGGCGGGGCTGGCGAACATCGACGAGATCGTCGAACTCACCAACATCGGCACGCTGTTCGCGTTCGTGCTGGTGGCGCTTGGCGTGCTGGTGCTGCGACGTACGAATCCGGACGCCCCGCGCCCGTTCCGGACACCGTTCGTCCCGGTCGTGCCGATCCTCGCGATTCTCTCGTGCGGCTACCTGATGGCGGAACTCCCCTGGCCAACCTGGGAACGCTTCTTCATCTGGCTGGCACTGGGGCTGGTCGTGTATTTCGCGTACGGCTATCACCACAGCAAGCTGCGACACGCGAAGTAGGACGGGAACCGGGCAAGCCGGATCGGGGACCGGGGACCGGGGACCGGGTTCAGGAAGGTAGGGGCGCCTCTCTGAGGCGCCCGGTCATCGAGGCGACGGCCGGCTGGGACAGCCGGCCCTACCTCACTCGTATCCGTAGCCGCCGGACTTGTCCGGCGGTCACTGCTGGTCGTCGGCCGGACATAGTCCGGCCGCTACACCTGTGGTTGCCGCGAGGCCCTCGCCTTCATCGTTCGTCGTTCGCCGTTTCCTACTTCACCCAATGCAACGCATAGATCGGCGGTAAGTCGGCGCTGACGCGTGTCCAGTTGTCGCCTTCGTCCGTGCTCGTCCACAACGAGCCGGTCGTGCTGCCCATCGCCAAGCGCGGCGCCCCGCCGTTGTCGGCATCGCTGACGACGAGGCCGTGGCGGTAAATCAGGTGGTAGGCATTCGCCTGCGGTAACCCGTCCGACAACACGTCGAAGCTGCCGCCGCCATCGCGCGTCCGCGTGACCACCACGCGGCCGTCCACCGGGATGCGCCGCTCGTCCTTGACGGCCGGAGCGAACCAGGCCACGTCGGGATTGGCCGGATGGACGGCTACCGCGAACCCGAACGCCGATGGCTTCGCTGTCGTCACTTCCGTCCACGCGTTGCCGCCATCGATCGAGCGGAAGATGCCGTTGTGGTGCTGCACCCACAACACGTCGGGATTGGTCGGGCCGGCGACCATCAGGTGCGCATCCTGCGCGACGGGGTCGTATTCCTGGCCTGGCGGCATGTACTCGGCGCGCATGCCCTGACTCGCCACCCGCCACGTCTGCCCGCCATCGTCACTCCGCCACACACCGCCGGTGGAGACGGCCACCATCACGCGCTCGGGGTGGTCGGGGTGCGTGACAACGCTGTGGATGCCGGGCCAGTCGTAGCCACCACCGCCCCATTGCGCACGTTCCGGCAGCATCCAGAGCGGCATGTTCAGGGTCCACGTCTCGCCGCGGTCGGTGGAGTGGAAGAGCCCGCCGGGAATGGTGCCGCACCAGAGAGCGCCAGGCCGTGAGTAGTCCGGCGCAAGCGCCCAGAGCTGCTGCACCTTCCACGGCACTTCCTCGCCGCGCATCGGGTCCTTGACCACCGGGGCGTCGTCGGGCTTGGCGGGAAAGGCCGGGGCGGCAATCTCCTTCCAGGCACCACCGGCGTCGCGCCGATGGAGCTTGCAGCCGAAGTGCCCGAGGTTGAGGCCCGCGTAGGTGGCACCGTCGCGTGGGTCGTGCAACGCAATCGTCACCGGGTCGGCGAGGAACGCAGATTCCTCGAGTGCGAGGGAGTTTCCTTGCGGCGTGTAGGTGAACAGCCCCTTGCGGGTGGCAACCAGCAGCGCTGACGGCATCGGCAGACCTCTCTCTCGACAGACAGATTGGGTACCGGGTACCGGGTACGGGGTACGGGGTACCGGGTATCCGGGTACGGCGGCGACTCCGAACGATCGGCGTATCCGGCCGGTTCACGCGGACGTGCGGAAAGACGCCACTCCGCTTTGACCGCCAGAAGCGACCGGAATCATCGGTCGTCGTCGGCTGCACGAAGGACGCCGGGCGGGTCAGCCCCCTGACAGCGCCTGCATGACGTCGATTTCACTGCCCGGCTCGAGCGCATCGCTGAGCCTGACGCGATCGCGAATCGGCGTACCGTCGACGAACACCGTGACGTGCTTGCGCAGCGCGCCCTGTTCGTCGACGAGATAGGACCGCAGGCTCGGCACGGCACCAAACGCCTCGCCAAGCGCGGCGTGCACCGAGCTGCCGGCCACCTGCATGTCGCTGCAGGCGACGTGGCGCTGAAGCGTCGGGGTGAATCGGATCAGGGGCATGGGTCAGGATAGAGCGGGAACCGGGAACCGGGCGCCGGGTACCGGGTACCGGGTACCGGGTACTCGCAAACCAGGAGGGTACTGCGTGCACCACCCAGGTTGCCGGGCCTCGTCGTTGTCGTTTCAACCTTCGGCGTCGAGCACTGCGAGTACCCATTGCTCGATGCGATCCCAGACGCCTGGCGCGGTGAGCGTCTGACTGTGGCCTGCGCCCGGGACCAGGACTATCTGAGCTCGACCTGATAGGGCCGTGGCGAGCCGTCGGGAATGCGCGGGTGACGTTTCGTCGTCGTCAGCCCCGTGCAGCAAGAGGGTCGGCACGTGGATGTGCGCGGCGGCGGCCAGCGGGCTCGCGTCGTCGATGCGGAAACCGGCACGACGTTCCGCGATCGGGAACGCACGGCGAATCGTCCACGGCGGCAGCCACAGGCGTCGACCACGCTCTGTCGCTACCGTGCGAAGGTCCGTGAACGCCTCGGCCGCGATAACGCCGCTCACGCGAGGTTCGATGGCGGCTGTCTGCAACGCGACCGCTGCGCCGAGCGAGCCTCCGATCAGGATGATGGGCCCTTTGGCGATGGTGGCGATCACGCGTCGCAGGTCGTGACGCTCGAGAACACCGTAGGTGCAGAGCGCACCTTCCGACGTACCGTGCGCACGGCTGTCGTAGGCGATGACTTCGAACCCCTTCGGGCCGAAGCGACGCACGACTGCATCTGCACCAGAGCGGTTGTCCGCGATGCCGTGGAGATAGACGATGGCCCCTCGGCGCTGCGCCGTCGGCGCGCATCGCCAGCCGGCAAGCCGTACGCCTTGGCCTTCGAAGGTGATGTCCGCGCAGGTCGTCGGTTTTGCGCGCGTCAGGGGACGGCTCGAACGCGAGACCAGGCCGCCGGCTGCGAGGTCCGGCAGCGGCCAGAACGTCAGTGCAAGGAGCAGCAGTCCGAGTGCGCCGAGAGCCGAGCTGGCGCGTCGCATGACTGCTGATACGAGGTGCGGTTGGCGTGGTTCACGCCCGATGGCGTGCGGGCGGCAATCAGCGCGGTGCGCGAGCCATCGACCAGCGTGCGGTGGCGCACGATACGACCGAGGCGTCATCGACGGTGAAGACGACCGGGCCGGCCATGTCTCCGCTTGCTCCGGCTGGCACCGCCGTGCCGGTGAGTCGGTTGTCGGACAGGCGCATCGACAGCAGTCCGCCATCCGACGCGAGCTGGCCGGCGCCGCTCGCCGAGCCCTCGATCGACGCGAAGCCGGGCGCGCCGCGTTGGGACTCGACGAACCGAATCGTGAGGTCGCCCTGCGTTCCTGTCGCAGATGCGATCAGCGTGGTTCCGCCGGCTCGCTCCAGCCTGAGATTGATGTTGCCACTCAGGACCGGCACCGGGAGTGCACCGGTACATCCTGACGGGCCTGCCGGGGCGACGACGTGCAGCTGGACGTCGCCGGGCTCGAGGACGGTGTTCGCCGACGGCGATGGAGAAGCCGGTGTCGTGCCGCTCCCACACCCCGTCGCGAGTGCCAGCGCCGCCGTGGCTGTCGCCCGCACCCCGACACGGTGGAGGCACGTCATCGCGGCTCACCATAACACCACGCGTACCGGCCGTCGCGGGCCTGGTCGGCCCGCGCGATTTTCATGGGCGCCTTGGGAAGGCGCCCCTACCAGCCAGATCCAGTACGTCGACTGCGCCGCGACGACACCGCAACCGATCCGAAGTCGCTGTCCTGAACCGCAGTCGCTGTCCTGGATCCCGCGGGTAGGGGCACGTCCCCGACGTGCCCATCAAACGGCGCCGGCCGATCAGGCCGGCGACCGTCACAGGTTACCGAACGA
>DATJTM010000771.1:0-7193 GCA_035503395.1 Luteitalea sp. | reverse complement strand
CGCATTACGCTTTGTGCGCCCATGATTCCCCGTCCCTTCGGCTCCACAGGCGCGTCCCTCTCCCCCATCACCTTCGGCGCCATGCGCATCGTCGCCGACCGCGGCGGCGCGTCGTCAGTGCTGCTGCATGCACTCGACCAGGGCGTCACGTGCATCGACACCGCCCGCAACTACGGCGAGAGCGAAGCCATCATCGGCCGGACCTTGCGCGAGTGGACCGGGCCGCGGCCGTTCATCGCGACGAAGATCAAGCCGCGCGACGTCTTCAACTGGCGTTTCGCGGTGCCGATCGACGAGCAGTTCACACCCGCCAGCATCGTCGAGTCGATCGACACGAGCCTGCGGGAGCTGGGCGTCGAGCAGATCGACTTCCTGCAGTTGCACCAGTGGTACGACCGATGGACCGAGCGCGACGAATGGCATGAGGCATTCGAGGCGCTCCGTGCTGCCGGCAAGGTGCGATTCATTGGTGTGAGTGCGCAGGATCACGAACACGACGGCCTGCTGCGCCTTGTCGATCGTGGGCGCATCGACGGCGTGCAACTGCTGTTCAACGTGTTCGAGTCGCGACCGCTGGTGAGCGTGGTGCCGCTCTGCGAGTCGCGCGGCGTCGGCGTGTTCCTGCGGTGCATCTTCGATCACGGCGGCGCGCTGACCGGTGCCGCCACGCGTGACTCGCTGGCCACTGAGGTGAAGCTGTCGCAGGCCTCGCCGGAGATCGTCACGGAGTACCTGTCACGTGTCGCGACGCTCGAGGCGGTGGCCCGCCTCCACGGCATGGATCTCGTCGAACTCGGGATCCGCTTCGCCCTGACGTCGGACGGGGTCACGACCATCACCACGTCGTCGGCGACGCCTGCGCACGTCGATGCCGCCGTCGCGGCGGCCCAGCGTGGCCCACTCCCCCAGGAGTTGTTCGAACACGTCTTCCGCGAGCACGTGTGGGTGAAGAACTTCTACTACTTCAGCCGATCGACGGTCGACGGTCAGCGCGTCAAACAGGGCGGGCAGTAGGCAGTAGGCAGGGATCGCCCGCTAGTTTTCGTCGTCGCGCAGTGCGCGCTTCGCGGCGTCGCGGGCGGCGTCGAGTGAGCACTGGCCCAGCGCGGTGCGCGCCTGACGCAGCGACGAACCGGCCATGCTGAACTCGCGCAGGCCGAGTCCGATCAGCACCTGCAGGAGCTCGGTATCGGACGCCATCTCCCCGCACACGGCAACCCGCCGGCCATGACGACGGGCGCCGCGCACCACCATGCGAATCAGCTTCAGCACGGCGGGGTGCCGCGGATCGTAGAGGTGCTGGACGCGCATGTCGCTGCGGTCGGCGGCGAGTGCGTACTGCGTCAGATCGTTGGTGCCGACGCTGAGGAACGTCGCGTGACGGGCGATCCGCGCGGCATCGAGTGCGGCCGCGGGCACTTCGACCATCGCACCTGCTGGTGGCGCAGCCAAGCCGAGACGGGCGGCCTGCACCTGTAACAGCGCGGTTGCGCGTGCCACTTCGTCGCTCGTGGTGACGAACGGAAACATGATCCGCAGGCGACGGCCGGACCCCGCGCGAATCAGCGCCCGGAACTGGCGCTCCAGCAGTTCGGGCCGCGTGAGTCCCAGGCGCAGGCCTCGCATGCCGAGGCGCTCGCGCGGCTCGACGTCCATCAGTTCGGGCAGACCGATCGACTCGCCGGTGATGTCGAACGTGCGAATCGTGACTTCACGGTCACCGGCGGCCTCGAGCACGGCGGCGTAGGCTTCGACCTGGGCGTCCTCGCTGATCGATGCAATCGGCTGGGCGCCGAGCAGCAGCTCGGACCGCACCAGGCCCAGCCCTTCCCCACCTTCGCGTAACGCGAAGGCGACATCCTCCGGTCGTTCGATGTTGGCGTACAGGTGCACCGGCTCGCCGTCGGCCGTTGTCGCGGGACCGCTGATCGACGGCGGCGTTTCCATCGGCGGACGGAGGCGGCGCCGCGTCGTTTCGATCACGACGGGGGGCGGATCGATGGCGATCATGCCCGCCGTGCCGTCGACGAGAAGCGTCGTGCCCGGCGGCACCATGCGCGTGGCTTCCTGCAGCCCCACCACCGCCGGCACGCCCATCGATCGCGCGAGGATGGCGGTGTGTGCCGTGCGCGTCCCGGCATCGGTGGCCAGGGCCGCAAGGCGCGACCAATCCAGCTGCGCGGCCACCGACACCGGTAAGTCATCGGCGACGAATACGCACGGGTCGGCGAACCGGGCGAGCTGCGCGTTCAGCCAGCCGGCATCGCTGTCGGTGCGCTGCAGGTTGGCGCGGACCCGGCCCAGCACGTCGCTCAGGTCACCGTGTCGCTCCTGCAGGTACGGATCCTCGATGGCTCGCAGCCGCTGCATCAACTCCTGGCCGGCTTCGACCACCGCCCATTCGGCGTTGACGCGCCTGGCCTTGATGAGCGCATCGGCGCGGTCGCGCAGAAGAGGGTCGGTCAGCATCAGCAGCTGCACGTCGAACATCGAGGCCAGCTCGCCGCCGATGACGTGACGGGTGCGGTCGCGGATCTCCTCGAGCTGCGAGCGGGTGCGGTCGGCAGCATCGGCGAGCCGCGCCTGCTCCGGCCCGACGTGCTCGTCGGCAATCCGATAGCGCACATCGTGCGTCCGCAACCGCACGACGACGGCCGGGCCGATGGCCTCGCCAGGCGCAACCGCCACGCCTGTCAGCATCAGCACGTCACGACTCCCCGAACCCGTCGGCCACCAACGCCGTCAGTGCATCGGCCGCGGCCTCCGCATCGTCGCCCTCGGTACGGATCACGATCGTCGAGCCACGGGCGGCGCCGAGCAGGAGCAGCCCGAGGATGCTCTTGCCGTCGAGTTCGCGAGCGCCTTTGGCGACGCGCACGGTCGACGTGAATTGCGACGCGAGCCGGACGAAGCGCGCCGCGGCCCTCGCATGCAGTCCCAGCGGGTTGACGATCGCCACCTCGCGCGTCACCATCGCCCGCTCCCGCCGTGATGCAGTCGGCGCATGCTTACGACCCCGCGTCGGGCCGCATCAGATCGGAGGCCACGCGAATCGACTCGCGGGCGTGCTCACGCACCTGACGTGCGATACCGAGCAGGCCGGAACTGCTTCGCTCCAGGTTGGCCAGCTTCACGAGCATCGGCAGGTTGACACCGGTGATTACCTCGACGCGGTCGTCGTCCAGGAACGTGATGCCGAGATTGCTCGGCGTGCCGCCGAACATGTCGGTCAGGATCAGCACGCCGGACGGCCCGTCGACGCGCACCACCGCCGCCGCAATCTGGTCGCGCGCGGCATTCGGATCGTCGTGCCAGCCGAGCGCCACGGCCTCGAAGCGCACCAACTCGCCGGCGATCATCTCGGCGGCGTTCACGAGTTCGTGCGCCAGTTGCCCGTGCGTCACGACGACGACACCGAGTCGCTGTTGATCTGAATCGTTCATTGATCGAATCCTGACAGCCTACAGGCTTCAGCCTGCAGCCTACCTGTAGGCTGTCGGCCGCAGGCCGCAGGCTGTCGTGATGCTACTCCTGTGCGATGTCGCGATGGCGGACGCGCAGGCGGATGCCGGGCACCGACGCCATGCGGCGTTTCAACTCCTCGGCGATCGCCACCGAGCGATGCTTGCCGCCGGTACACCCGATCGCGACCGTGACGTAACTCTTGCCCTCCGACGCATAACGCGGCAGCAGGAACGCGAGCAGATCGCTCACGCGCGCGAGGAACGTCGCGTAGTCCTCGTATTGCTCGAGGAAGTCGCGAACCGCGGCGTCGCGCCCGGTGTGGGGACGCAACTCCGGCACGAAGTGCGGATTGGGCAGGAAGCGCGCGTCGAAAACCAGGTCCGCGTCGAGCGGCACGCCGTGCTTGAACCCGAAACTCAGGAACGTCACGACCGGTCCCGCGGTGGTGCCGTGGTCGCGCGAGGCGGCCATGAACGCGTGCCGAAGCTCGTGCACCGTCATGTCGGACGTGTCGATGATCTGATCGGCCATCCCGCGAATCGGCGCGAGCAACTCGCGCTCCTTGCGGATACCCTCGCTGACCGATTCGTGCTCCGCCAGCGGATGGGGGCGTCGCGTCTCGCTGAACCGCCGCACCAGCGCCGCGTCGGACGCGTCGAGGAAGATCAGCCGCGGCTCGAGGCCGGGCACGCGGCGCAGCGATTCGTAGGTGGCCGGAAACGTCGTCAGCATCGACCGTTCCCGGATGTCGACGACGACGGCGGCGCGGCCGATCTCGCCACCGGCGCGCAGCGTGAGTTCCGCGAAGGTCGGAATGAGGGCGACGGGCAGGTTGTCGACGCAGAAGTACCCGAGGTCCTCGAGGGCCCGAATCGCCTGTGTCTTGCCCGACCCCGACAGCCCGGTCAGCACGATGAACTTGCTCATCGGGGTGGCCTCCGAGACCTCGCTGCTGGTCGCGCTGCGCCGTGTCATGACTCTCCTGCCTGCAGTTCGGCGTCGAGCCGCGCCGCCAGCCGCTGCGCCGCCGAGATGCCACGGGCCAGCAGCAGGTGGCGCCGCGCCGCGACCTCGACGAGGATGCCGATGTTGCGCCCCGGTCCGACCGGAAGCGTCACGACGGGCACCGGTAACCCCAGGAGCGGTTCGGTCTGCTCGTCGAGCCCGAGGCGCTCGTACTCCGTATGGACGTCCCAGCGCACCAGGCGGACGATGAACTCGACCTGCATGCTGTGACGGGTCGAGGCGACGCCGAACAGGTCCTGCACGTTCATGATGCCGAGCCCGCGCACTTCCATGTGGTGGCGGGTCAACGGCGGTGAGGTGCCGACGAGGACGGCGCCGCGCCGGGTGATCTCGACGGCATCATCGGCGACGAGCCGGTGGCCGCGGACGACGAGATCGAGCGCGCACTCGCTCTTGCCGATGCCGCTCTCCCCCAGCAGCAGCACGCCGAGGCCGAGGATGTCGATTAGGACGCCGTGCAGCATCGTGATCGGCGCCAGCCCCTCCTCGAGGATACCGGTCAGCGCGACCAGCGCCGCCGACGTCAGGACGTCGGTGGTGAGCACCGGCACACCGCGCGCATCCGCCTCCTCGACCAGCGCGGTGTCGATCGGTAAGCCGGCGGTGACGACAATGCAGGGCAGGCCGGGACGGAGCACGTCCTGGAGGCGGCGCCGGCGCTCGGCCGCGTCGAGGTCGGCGAGGTACTGCACTTCGCTGCGTCCGAACAGCAGGACGCGGCCGTCTTCCAGGTAGTGCGGCTGTCCGGTGAGGGCCAGCCCGGTCTTCTGGAGCGAGACCTGGGCGATGCGTCGGTCGAGCCCCGACGCGCCCGCCCGGAGGGTCAGGTCGGCCAGCGGCGTGCCGGCGCAACGCGCCAGCAGCTCACGCACCATCAGACCCGGTCGAGCGGACTCCTGGAGGGCAGTCATCGGGCCGCGGCGGCGCTACACGTCGGGGTCCAGCAGGCCCAGTGAGCCGTCGGCCCGGCGCACGAGCACCTGGATGCGGTCCAGCGACGGGTCACGGAACGCGAGCACCGAGCCTGGTGCCTCGTCGACCTTGAGGACCGCGTCCTCGAGCCGCATCGGTTTCGGCGTCGAACGGCGGATGCGCACGACGCGGACCGCCGCCGGATCGGTGTCCAGCAGGATGGGGGTGTCTTCGCGGTCACGCTTGCGGGTCGCCGGCGTGGTGGTCGCGTTGCGACGAGCCGTGCCGACGGCTTCTCCGGGCTCACCGATCACCGCCCGACCCATGCGCCGCTGGCCTTCCCGCTTGCCTTTCAGCTTGGCGGCCTGCTGCTCGACCTTGGTGAGCGCGTGGCCGATCGAGACCGGCCAGCTGCCGTCCTCGCCGTGGCCGCTCAGCTCGTGGTTGCCGCTGGTGTGGACCAGGACATCGGTCTTGTGCCGATGCTTCTCGAGCCGCAGGACGACCTGCGCCGAGATGATGTCGTCGTGGAGGAGCCGATCCAGCTTGGCCAGCCGTCGCGTGACGAGCTGACGCAGGGCCGGGGTGATGTCCAGGTTGCGCCCTGTGAGCGCGAGCCGCATGCTGCGGTCCTTTCGCGGGTCAGTACAGCACTTTGCGCTGGTTCGAGGTCGGAATCCGGAGTTCTTCGCGGTACTTGGCAATCGTGCGGCGCGCGAGCACCAGGCCCTCGCGCTGCAGGATGCTGACGATCTTCGAGTCGCTGAGCGGCTTCTTGCCGTCCTCGGCCTCGATGATCTTGCGGATCCGCTGCTTGATCGTCACCGACGAGACGCTCTCGCCGTACGAGCTGCTGATGCCGCTGTGGAAGAAGTACTTCATCTCGAACACGCCCTGTGGCGTGTGCATGTACTTGTTGTTCACGACACGGCTGACCGTGCTCTCGTGCATGCCGATGTCTTCGGCGACGTCACGCAGCACGAGCGGCCGCAGGTGCTCGATGCCGTGATCCAGGAATTCCTTCTGGAACTGGATGATGCTGTTGGCGACCTTGATGATCGTCTTCTGGCGCTGGTCGACCGACTTGAGCAGCCACAGCGCCGAGCGGAACTTGTCCTTCACGTAGGCGCGCGTTTCGGCCGCGGACTCGTCGTGCTTGTTGTCGAGGAGGCGCTTGTAGACCGGGCTGATTCGCAGCTGCGGCAGGCCATCGTCGTTGAGCGACGCGACGTACTGGTCCTCGACCTTGAGGATGTAGACGTCGGGCATCACGTACTGCGACGGGGCCGGGTTGAAGCGGCTGCCCGGCTTGGGGTCGAGGTGGCGGATGACCTCGATGTGCTCCTTCAGCTGGTCGATCGACATGCCCATCCGCTTGCCGATCTCGGGCACCTGGTGGTTCTGCAGCAGCCGGAGGTGCTCGCTGACGATCGTCTCCGAGGGCGTGTTGCCGTAGCCCTGGTGCCGGAGCTGAAGGGTGAGGCACTCCTGAAGGTCACGCGCGGCGACCCCAACCGGGTCGAGGTGCTGCAGGACGGTGAGCGTGTCCTCCACCTGGGTGGCCGTCCACCCGCCCATCTGTGCGAGTTCGTCGACCGACGCCATCAGGTAGCCGTCGTCGTTCAGATTGCCGATGATCGCTTCGCCAATCTCGCGCTGGGTCGGCGAGACATCCGGGCGCATCGACAGCTGCCACAGCAAATGGTCGGCCAAGGAACCCGAGGTCGAGAGCGTGTTCTCGATTGGCGGCATCTCCTTGACTTCCACCGGCATCCGCGAACGAAAGCCGT
>DATJTM010000770.1:0-17957 GCA_035503395.1 Luteitalea sp. | reverse complement strand
CGGAGCGCCGCCGCCACATCTTCCAGCGGACGTTGCGGCGTGTCGCGGCCTGCCGGCACCGACAGCGCGTTGTTGACGACCGGTGCATTGTTGGCGGCCAGTGAGAAGAAGGCGACGCCTCCCTGCGGCGAGATGGCATCGAGGCTCGCACGTGCCTGTCGAATCAGACCCTCTGTGGAGTTCTGATAGGCGCCGAGGCCGACAACCACTGGCCGTGGCCAGGCTGCCGCCACAGTGCTGCCGGCATTCGCGTCGCGGAGGAATGTGATCCAA
This sequence comes from Luteitalea sp., assembly GCA_035503395.1. Taxonomy (GTDB): domain Bacteria; phylum Acidobacteriota; class Vicinamibacteria; order Vicinamibacterales; family Vicinamibacteraceae; genus Luteitalea. Next base: position 17,684 of record DATJTM010000770.1, on the reverse strand, counting down.
CCGGCGAATTCGTCGGCGCCTGCTGACAGATGTTCCGCCCGGAAGACCTGAGGGACGACCACGTCGACGCTGCCGTCGCGTAACCAGCCGAACCAGTCCTGAAAGGACCGGGCGTAGGCCACCGTGCCTTGCGGATCGCCAGGCGCTGTGCCGACGGCAAGTCCTCCCGCACTGACGACGAGGTTCGGGCGCACGGCATGTGCGGCGACGGTGAGACGACGGGTGAGTGCCGTGACCTGTTCCCGTCGCCACGCGGCCCAACGGCTGTCGTCGGGACTGGGCGTGCCGATCTGTCCCGTCCGCGACTGGAAGCGCGCGACCGCGACGGCGTTGTAGCCGACGCTCGCGGTGCCGCCCGGCGGTTCGGGGTAGTGCAGTGCATCGAGATGGAGCCCGTCGACCGGATAACGCTCCACCAGCCGCGTCACCAGGTCGACCAGGTACGAGGCGGCGGCCGGATGACCCGGGTCCAGCCAGAAATCATTGCCGAACCGGTAACCGTCCACCGACGTGCCGTTGCCGTCGGGTTGAAGGGTACGGGTCAGCCAGTTGTCGACCCCCTCGACGACGCGGCCGTTGCGGAAGCCGTGACGGATGAAGACGTGTCGTGCGTCGGCCGGGGCAGTCGACAGGTGCCAGACCGGCCCCAGCGTGACGAGGGCGTGCACCTCGAGGCCGGCCGTACGGGCTTTGCCGAGGAGGTCACCGAGCGGATCGAAGCCCGGCTCGAGCCCGACACCCTCCGGGGTCGGCTCGGACCCATCGATGTAGAAGGCGTCGCCCCGGCGACGAACCTGGACGAGGAGGACGTTGGCGTGCAGGGCGCCGGCCCGTCCGACGGCCAGCGTCACATCGTCGGGCGAGGCGAGCCTCGTGTTGAAGGTGTCGAGCCAGACGGCCCGCCAGCGCGGGCTGGTGTCCTGCGCGTGGAGGCCGGCGACCGGGCCGAGCAGGCACAGGACGGCCACCAGAAGGGTTGAAACGACGCGCACGCTGATGCGATGGTAAGGGGCCATCTGTGGGGTTGTCCACGGTCGTGATGGCCGCGCGTGCTCGGCGCGCGAGCCCCCAACCGAACTGTCTGCGTGAATTTCGTCTCTTACGCCTTCGCGGCGCTGCTGCTCGTCGTCTGCGTCGTCAGGGTCACGGTGGGGCGCCGGAAGGTCGAACGCCCCTACGTCTGGGTGTTGCTGATCGCCAGCCTGGTGTTCTACGGCTGGCACATTCCGTCGTACCTCGTGGTGCTCGTAGTGGCCGCGACCATCGACTACGTGGCGGCTCTGGCGCTGGAACAGCCTGGGCGCACGCCGGCCAACCGCAAGGCCATCCTGGCCGTGTCGATGTGCACGAACCTGGGGTTGCTGGCCTTCTTCAAGTACTTCGGCTTCGCGCTCGACAACCTGCAGTGGGCGGCCGAGCGCATCGGCTACGCGTTCGTGCGTCCGGAGTGGCAGGTCGTCCTGCCGATGGGCATCAGCTTCTACACGTTCCAGTCGATGAGCTACACCATCGACGTCTATCGGCGCGAGTTGCCGGCGCTCCGCAGCTTCCGGGACTTCATCCTCTTCATCAGCTTCTTCCCACAGTTGGTTGCCGGGCCGATCGTCCGGGCGTCGGAGTTCCTCCCGCAGATGCCACGGGTGCGGCGGATCCACCTGCCGGTGGTGGCGACCGGGCTGGCCCTCATGGTCGAGGGCTACTTCCTGAAGATGGTCTGTGCCGACAACCTGGCCGGGTACGTCGACAAGTACTGGGAACAGGGCTATCGAACCGACGGCAACAGCGTCGTGATGATCTGGCTGGCGCTCCTGTTCAGCGGGCAGATCTTCTGTGATTTCGCCGGCTATTCGCAGATCGCCCGCGGCGTTGCGTACCTTCTGGGTTACCAGTTGCCGCTCAACTTCGACAGCCCGTACATCGCCGGGTCGTTCAAGAACTTCTGGGAGCGCTGGCACATCACGCTCTCGCGCTGGCTGCGCGACTACCTGTACATCCCGCTCGGCGGCAATCGCGGTTCGCGGTCGCGGACGTACGTCAACCTGCTGCTGGTGATGCTGCTCGGCGGCCTCTGGCACGGCGCTGCGTGGACGTACGTCGCGTGGGGCGCCCTCCACGGCATGTCGCTGGCGATCGAGCGGGCGCTCGGGTTGCACCGCGGGCTCGAACAGCGCCCGTGGTGGCTGCGAGTCGGCTGGGCGGTGATGGTGCAGGTCACGGTGCTGGTCACCTGGGTGTTCTTCCGCAGTCACTCCTTCGAGGGGGCCTGGCAGTTCCTGCGTAACGTCGCACGCCTCGAGTGGGCAACGCCGAACTGGGAGATGTGGACCGCGGCGGCGTTCCTGATCCCAATCGTGATCGCGCACGCGTGGACGTGGCTGGTCGAGCGCGGCTGGGTCCAGCCCCTCACCCCGGTCCGCCGTGCCGTCCTGACCGGCGTGATGCTGTACGGCATCCTGATCGCCTACGGCAGCAGCAATTCGTTCATCTATTTCCAGTTCTGAGTGAGATTTGCAGAGGCCGCCGGCCTGGACGGCCGGCGCTATCTCTGGGGCGCCTCGGGGAGGCGCCCCTCCCAGCCAGATACAGAACGTCGACTGCGGTCGATGGCCGATTCGCTGTCGGTCAGATGCCGACGGTATCGCCTCGACGACTCCTCAGTCGATGTCGAGGATCACGCAGGTAGGGCCGCTCCCCGAGCGGCCCTTGGAGACCGCGACGGCCGATCAGGCCGTCGACGTCCCGCCGAAGGCGGCCTGCCTATCGCGCCAATATCTCGTCGAGCACGGGATCGAGATGCTGGAAGAACACGGGCGCATAGCGGTCGGCGCTTTCGTCGGTCAGGTGCGATCCGTCCATTGTCCGCAGGTCGGGTACTTCCGGGGCAACGAGCGGGACGCCGACCGAATCGGCCAGCATCTGTGCGTGGGTGAGCGACACGTCACGGCCGGGGACCAGCACGAACACGAGCTTCGCACCTGCCTTCTGCACGGCCTCGCGAAACGCGCGCGCCAGTTGGAGGTTGTGCGGGCGCAGCACGTCGCGTCCCTTGTAGAACGGCATCAAGCGCGTGCCGCGTCCGAACTCGGTGGCCACGAACCACGATCCGTCGCGCTCGGAGCGGTAGATCACGAACTCGCGTTCGTCTTCCCACAGGTCGGGCACGTGCGGTACGACCTGGTGCATCGCGCGCCGGACCGTATGCGACGCGGCAGCTTCCATCTCCGTCTTCCACGCGTCGAACTTGCTGTCGTCCAGCACCCGCTCACCCCAGGGCGAGGTGACACCGCCGAAGAAGTTGTCGATGTTGGCGATCACGACCTTGGGCCGCAGCCCGTGACGCTGCATCACCTCGAGCGGGAAACGGTGCTGCTCCTCGTGCCCGAACCCCAGCGCGAACGGCTTGTGGCCGCGCGCCGTGAAGTACTGCCACAAGGCCGGACCGCGGAGCGCGAACATCAGCCGCGAGTTGCCCATCAGCAGCACGTCCGCTTCACGCAGATGCCGTAGCGCGTCCTCGTCCATGCCGTGAAACAGCACGTGATGGTCGACGTGGCCGCCACGGTCGTGGGCGAGGAAGTGGTCCGATGGCGGCGGCGCCGCCGTCGCGATGTCGAGGTCGAACTTGCGAAGGGAGGTCAGCTTCCACGCGCCCCAGCCTCCGAGCAGGCAGGAGGCGGCGGTGGCCACCGTCACCAGGATGGCGCCGACGATCCGGCGGTCGCGACGAGCACGCAGCATCGCCTGCAGGATACCGGACCGCCGCGACTCCGGGCGTTCGCCGGCAAGTCCGACCCTCCAAGCTCGACAGCCCGCCGTCGCGCTACCATCGGGCCTTGTGTCCACGTCGTCTGTCCTCGTTGCGCCATTCATCCGCAGGTTCGCCGCCGGCGTTCTCGCCGTCGTCGTCGCGCTCGCCTGTGCGATCGGCGGTCGCGCGGCCCAGCCGCCCACCACGCCCATGAACGGTACGCTCACCGATGTCGAGGGCCTGCTGGTCGGGCAGGCGGTGCGGCTCGAACGACCGACCGGATGCACGGTCATCGTGGCGCGCGACGGCGCCGTGGCGGCCGTCGACGTGCGAGGGGCGGCGCCAGGGACGCGTGAGACCGACCTGCTCGACCCGCTGAACACCGTGCAGCAGGTGCACGCCATCGTGCTGTCGGGCGGCAGCGCCTTCGGACTCGATACCGCGACGGGCGTGATGGGTTGGCTGGAATCGGAAGGCATCGGCTTTCCTGTCGGGTCCGTGCGAGTGCCGATCGTCCCAGCCGCGATCCTGTTCGACCTCGGGGTCGGCGACGCGAAGGTGCGTCCCGACGCCGCATGCGGGCGTGACGCTACGGCGAAGGCGTCCTCGGCAGCGGTCGCGCAGGGCAATGTCGGCGCCGGGGCCGGGGCGACCGTCGGCAAGCTGTACGGGATGCGACGCGCGATGAAGGGCGGGCTGGGGTCGGCCTCCATCCGGCTGCCGTCGGGAGTCGTGATCGCCGCGATCGTGGCGGTGAACGCGAGAGGCGACGTCGTGGATCCCGAGTCGGGTGCCGTGATCGCCGGCGTCCGCAGCGAGGATGGCACCAGGCTCGCCGATGCCCGCCTGTTGTTGCGTCAGGGATTGCCGACGCCAATCGCGCCGGGGGAGAACACCACGATTGGCGTCGTCGCCACCAACGCCACGCTGACCAAGACGCAGGCGGCGCTGGTGGCGAGGATGGCGCACGACGGGTTCGCCCGCGCCATCGTCCCGTCGCACACGCCGTCAGACGGCGACACCATCTTCGCGCTGGCGACCGGCAAGACGACGGCGACGGCCGACGTTGGACTGGTCGGCGCACTCGCAGCCGACGTCATGGCTCAGGCCATCGTCAACGCCGTGCGTGCGGCCGAGCCACTCCAGGGGCTTCCGTCCGTACGGAGTCTCCGTTGAATCGCCGCCACATCGAGGCGTCGGCGTGGTATCGCGGGGCGGGTGTCAGAGTCGCAGACGCGGGCGTTCCCGCATCATCAAGGCCAGGAACGCCGCGACGACGTCCGGGTCGAACGTCAGGCCTGACTGGTCAGCGATGTGGCGGATCGCCTCATCCCGGCCGTCGTTGACGGTGGTGCCATGCGGATGAGTCATCCCGTCGAAGACGTCGGCAACGTGCGTGATGCGACCGGCCACCGGGATATCCGTGCCCCGCAGGCCGTTCGGGTAGCCGGTGCCGTCCCAGCGCTCGTGATGGGTCAGGGCGATCGCTTCGGCGGTTCGGAGCAGCGGCCCGGAACTGCCCGAGAGGATGTTGGCGCCGATCAAGGTGTGCCGCTTCAACTCGTCGAACTCTGACGCCGTCAGCCCGTCGGCCTTGAGCAGAATGGCGTCGCGAATCCCGATCTTGCCGACGTCGTGCAGGGGCGCTGCCCGCTCGATGACCAGCGCCTCGTCGTCAGGCAATCGCAATTCGCGGGCGAGGCGGCCCGACATCTGTCCGACCCGACGCGTGTGCTCGCCGGTGTTGTCGTCGCGGAACTCCGCGGCCAGCGCGAGCCGCTCGAGGATCTCGAGTCGCGCGACCTCGAGCTTGCGCGTGCGCTCCTGGACCGTCGCCTCGAGCCCGCGATTGTGCTTGTCCAACTGCAGATAGAGGAAGCGCGACGTCAGCAGGTTCCTGATGCGGAGCAGGGCCTCGACCGCATCGAACGGCTTGTTGAGGAAGTCGCGCGCACCCGCGCTCAGCGCACGCTGCCGGACTTCGACGCTGAGGTCGGCTGTCACGACGAGGATCGGGAGGTAGCGCTCCTCGTTGAGGCGCTCCCGCAACTGCGCCATGACGCCGAACCCATCGAGGTTGGGCATGTGCAGGTCGAGCAGGATCAGATCCGGGCTCACCTGGGCGACCAGTTGCGCCACCTGCTCGGGGGCCGTCGTCGAATACAGCCGATGGTAGCCAGCCGACGTCAACAGGCGCTCGAGCAACCGGACGTTCGGGGCCTGATCATCGACAATCAGGATCCGGGCTCGCGTGATGGGCTCGGTGAGCGGGGCCACTAGCGCTGAGTATAGGGGCGGACGGGCTGGCCACCGTCACACGGCCTCCGCCCGTCCCTTGATGCGCGACTCCTGCCTGTGGAGCCCGCGGCAGCAGAGCCTACGCGCCGACGACGACCCGCGGCCCGGCCGGCGCGGCCCGCACGATGTTGCGGGTGTCGATGACCAGGTCCACGCCCGCATAGAGGGCCGGATCCTTGAACTGGCTGTGCGCGGTCGAGACGAGCAATGCGTCGTACTTCCGGAACGTCTCGTTGTCGCAGGGCACCGACGACAGGTTGAGGGAGTGCCGTCGCCCGTGCCGTGCATGCGGGAAGTAGGGATCGCAGTAGTCGACGTGCGCCCCCTTGTCCTGCAGGTACTCGATGAGCTCGTACGACGGCGACTCGCGGTCGTCGTCGATGTTCTCCTTGTAGCTCAATCCGAGCACCAGGATGCGCGCGCCCTTCACGCTCTTCTGGACGTCGTTCAGCGCGTCGGTGACCTTGGTCACGACGTAGCGAGGCATGCCGGTGTTGACCTCGCCGGCCAATTCGATGAACCGCGTCCACATGCCGTATTCGGATGCCTTCCAGGACAGGTAGAAGGGATCCAGGGGGATGCAGTGTCCACCGAGCCCGGGCCCGGGGTAGAACGGCGTGAAGCCGAAGGGCTTCGTCTTGGCGGCCTCGATGACCTCCCACACGTTGATGCCCATGCGGTCGAAGGTCACCTTCAGCTCGTTGACCAGCGCGATGTTGATCGAGCGGAAGACGTTCTCCAGCAGCTTGGAGGATTCCGCGACCCGCGCCGACGACACCGCGACGACCTTGTCCACGCCGGCCGCGTACAGGGCGACGGCGGCCTCGGTGGACGGGGCGTTCACGCCACCGACGACCTTGGGAATGGTCTTGGTGTTGAAATGCGCGTTGCCCGGATCCTCGCGCTCGGGCGAGAACGCGAGCAGGAAGTCGTCGGGACACGTGAGGCCTGACGTCTCGAGGATCGGCCGCACCTCTTCGTCGGTCGTGCCCGGATACGTCGTCGATTCGAGCACGACCAGTTGGCCGCGTCGCAGGCGACGGGCGATGGCCTTGGCCGTCTCGTGGATGAACGAGAGGTCGGGTTCGCGATGCGTCCCGAGCGGCGTGGGGACGCAGATCAGGATCGCGTCACACTCAGTCAGCCGGTCGAAGTCCGTCGTGACCGCGAAGCGGCCGCGCTTGACGGCCGCCTGAACCCGCTCCGAGCCGATGTGGCGGATGTAGGACTCGCCGCGCTCCAGGGCCTCGACCTTCTTCGGGTCGACATCGAAGCCGCGGACCGCAAAGCCGGCCTCCTCGAAGACGAGAGCGAGGGGCAGACCGACGTAGCCCTGACCGATGATGCCGACGACCGCGCTGCGGTCTTGTATACGTGTGAGGATCTCGTTCATTCGCTTTCTAATCCGCTCCACTCGGCTGGTGCCGAACATCTCAGCCTACCAGAGGCGAGAGACTGTGCGGAGAATATCGGCAGGTGCCGCCTGGATCCGCACTGGCATGCGGACCCGAAAGGCCCTCGCTTGGCGGCCAGCGATGCTTATGTTTTCATTAGCATTGCCGCGAGGCCACCATGTCCGCCAACCCACTGCGCCTGAAGAGCATCCACCACGTCACCTTCATCGTCGGCAACGCCCGGCAGGCGGCGTTCTACTACCGCAAGGCCTTCGGCTTCTCGCAGTTCGCGTACGCGGGACTCGAATCAGGCAACCGCGATCTGGCCTGCTACGCCTTGCAGCAGGGCAAGGCGCGCTTCGTCCTCGCGACGCCGTACCGCTCCAACACGCCCGAGGCCGAGCACCTGCACACGCACGGCGATGGCATCGCCGACATCGCGTTCCACGTCGAGGACGCGGATGCGGCGTTTGCCGAAGCCGTGAAGCGCGGGGCCGAGCCCGCGATCGCGCCGCGCACGTTGAGCGACGCCCACGGGAGTGCCCGTCATGCCGCGATCAAGACCTACGGCGACACGGTGCACTCCTTCTACAGCTTCACGGACTACACCGGGCCGTTCCTGCCCGGGTACGTGGCGCGCCAGGTGCCGGGGCAGGACGTCGGCATCCTGCGCGTCGACCACATGGTCGGCAACGTCGAACTCGGCAAGATGGACTACTGGGCCGACTGGTACAGCAAGGTGCTGGGGTTCTCGCGCTACATCAGTTTTGACGACAAGGACATCTCCACCGAATACAGCGCGCTCATGAGCATCGTGATGAGCGACAACTCCTACGCCATCAAGTTCCCCCTGAACGAGCCGGCCGCGGGCAAGCGGAAGAGCCAGATCGACGAGTACCTCGACTTCTACGGCGGGCCCGGTGTGCAGCACGTCGCGTTGCTGACCCAGGACATCGAACACACGGTGTCCGCCCTGCGCGCCAACGGCGTCGAGTTCCTCAACGTGCCTGACTCCTACTACGACCTCCTGCCGCAGCGCGTCGGCGAGATCGAGGAGGAGCTCGACATGATCCGGTCATTGCGGATCCTGGTCGACCGGGACGAAGAGGGTTACCTCCTGCAACTGTTCTCGCGGCCGGTCGAGGATCGCCCGACGGTCTTCTACGAGATCATCCAGCGCAAGGGGAGTCGTGGCTTCGGCAAGGGCAACTTCCGCGCGCTGTTCGAGGCCATCGAACGCGAGCAGGCGTTGCGCGGTAACCTGTAGCCTCGTCGACAACGCGCTCTTCGAAGGCCCAAGGCCCAAGGCCGACGGCCGATGGGTGAACATGCCTTTCTACCATTCGCTCGGGCAGTTGCCGCGCAAGCGGCACATCGTCTTCCGGCAGGGATCGGGCGCGCTGTACTCCGAGGAACTGATCGGCAACAAGGGCTTCGTCGGGCCGTCCACGCTGCTGTACCACATCCAGCAGCCGACCCAGATTCGTGCCGCGCGCACGTTGCGCGTGATCGACTGGACCGAGGAGCGCGAGCGCGAGTTCCGCCATCGCCACTTCCTGACGGCGCGCCTCGGCCAGACCGCCAGCCTGACCGTCGACCGCATCCCGCTGCTGTTCAACAACGACGTGGCCTTGTCGTTCGTCGCACCGACCGCCGAGGACGACTACTTCTACCGCAACGCGCAGGGCGACGAGGTGGTGTTCGTCAGCGAGGGCAGCGGCACCTTGCACACCCAACTCGGTCGTGTGCCGTTCTCGAAGGGCGACTACCTGGTGATCCCGCGCGGCATCCTGCACCGGTACGAGATCACCTCGCCGATGAAGTGCTTCATCGTCGAGAGCCGTGGGTACGTGCGCACACCGAAGCGCTATCGCAACGAGCACGGGCAACTGATGGAGAGCGCGCCGTACTCCGAGCGCGACATCCGCCGTCCCGAAGGGCTCGAGGCGATCGACGAGCGCGGCGAGTTCCGCATCGTCGTCAAGAAGGACAACCGGCTGACCGAGTTCATCCTCGATCACCACCCGTGGGACGTCGTCGGCTGGGACGGTTTCTACTACCCGTGGGCTTTCAACATCGACAACTTCGAGCCGCGGGTCGGGCGCGTGCACCTGCCGCCGCCGGTGCACCAGACGTTCGAAGGCGACAACTTCGTCATCTGCTCGTTCTGCCCGCGTCCCTTCGACGTCGACCCCGAAGCGGTGCCGGTGCCGTACAACCACTCCAACGTCATGTCCGACGAGGTGCTGTACTACGCCAGCTCCGAGTTCATGAGCCGCAAAGGCATCGAGTACGGGTCGGTCACGCTGCACCCCGACGGCGTGCCGCACGGGCCGCACCCCGGCCGGGTCGAGGCGTCGCTCGGGCAGAAGGGCACCGCCGAACTCGCCGTGATGGTCGACACCTTCCATCCTCTCCGCGTGAGCACGCAGGCGCTCGACGTCGAGGATCGCGACTACTACCGTTCCTGGGTGGAGTAGCGTCGCATGCCGCGTTCGCATGCGCTGCTGTCCGGGCTCTTCGACTACGCGGGCCTGTTTCCGCCGGCGTCCCGCTCGTTCGCCGACGCGCTGAGCGACTATCAGCGCTATCGCGCGAGCCGCGACGGGTGGATGCTCGGACGCCTCGTCCTGCCGGCGGCGCAACTGCCTGCACTCACGGCCCTGTCCGAACGACTGCCTCGCGGCGACGATGCCGTCCCGTGGCGCATCGCGGCGCTGGCGGGCGCGGAGGTGCACGCCGATCTCGATCTCGTCAGCGCTTTCAATCGCACGCACGCGGATGTCGGCAACGGTGCCGCGCTCGTGGACTGCATCGAACTGCGCGTCGAGGCGCCCGACGACGTGCGAGCGGCGCGGACGTGGGCGAGTCGAGGCTTCGAGGTCTTTTGCGAAGTGCCGCTCGGGCCGTCGATGGACGGCCTGTTGGACAGCGTCGCGCGCGTCGGCCTGCACGCGAAGGTGAGGATGGGCGGAACGACGCCGGATGCGATCCCCGACGCGGATTCCGTCGCGGCCTTCCTCTGCGGCTGTGTCGCCCGCGGCGTCGTCGCCAAGGCGACGGCCGGCTTGCACCACGCGCTCACGGGTACGTATCCACTGACGTATGAGGGAGACGGCCCGACCGCGCCCCTGTTCGGCTACCTCAATGTCGTGCTCGGCGCGGGCATCGTCGAAGGTGCTGGCCGCTCGGCGTCCCAGAGTCCGGAGTTGTGCGCGACGGTCGCGCACCTGCTCGGCGTGCGGGCGGCGCCGACATGGCTCGGGCATGCCCTCATCGAGTGGTGCGGCGACCACGGTCCGGTCATCGAAGGACCTCTCGAAGACTTCGCCGTCGCCGGTCGCGCGCTGGTCCGCAGCATCGGGACCTGCTCGTTCGAGGAACCGGTGGAGGACGCCCGTCGGATCGGGCTCATCACATGACCAACCACACCCACGACCCGGCGGCTCGCTCATGGATCGCATCAGCGAATGTCGCGGGTGCGTTCGACGTGCGTCTGCTGCCGTACGCGGTCTTCTCGACGGCCGACCAGCCAGGGCACAGGCGGCTCGGCGTCGGTATCGGCGATCAGATCCTCGATCTTGGCGCGTGCGCGCGCCAGGACATCTGCGATGGCATGGTGTCGGGCCTGTCGGTGGCGATGCAGGCGCCGTCACTCAATCCGTTGCTCGCACTCACACCGGAGCACTGGAGTGCGCTGCGTCAGCGGCTGTTCGCGGTGTTGGTGGACGACGAGGGCGGGTGGCGGCAGGCCCGGAATGCCGTGCGCGACGCGCTCGTGCCGATGGCCGGTGCGCAGATGCATCTGCCGATGGCCGTGGGCGACTACACCGATTTCTACGCGTCGATTCATCACGCGACCAATGTCGGCAGCATGCTGCGGCCTGAACAGCCGCTGTTTCCCAACTACAGGTACGTGCCCATTGGCTACCACGGCCGCTCGTCGTCGATCGTGGTGAGCGGCACGGCCATTCGGCGTCCATGGGGACAGGTCCTGCCGCAGGGCGAGACGACGCCCCGATTCGGTCCGTCGCAGAGGCTGGACTACGAACTCGAAGTCGGCCTCGTCATCGGCGGAGAGAACGCCCTCGGCGAGCCCGTACCGGTGGCACGGGCGGGCGAGCGGTTGTTCGGCATGGTGCTCCTGAACGACTGGTCCGCGCGCGACATCCAGGCGTGGGAGTATCAGCCGCTCGGCCCGTTCCTGGCCAAGAGCTTCGCGACGTCGATTTCGGCCTGGGTCGTGACGGCCGAGGCGCTGGCGCCGCGGCGGGTCGCGGCCGCGGCGCGGTCGAGCGGCGAGCCGGAACTGTTGCCACACCTGTGCGATCGCGTCGACCAGGCGACCGGCGGATTCGACGTGCCGCTCGAGGTGCGTCTGACGTCGGCACGGATGCGGGCCGCGGGCGAGCCGGCCTACGTGGTCAGCCGCAGCAACATGCGTGATCTGTATTGGACGCCCGCGCAGCTGATCGCCCATCACACGACGAACGGGTGCAATCTGCGGCCGGGCGATCTGCTGGGCACGGGTACGGTCTCCGGGCCTGCGCGCGAGTCCGGCGGCTGCCTGCTCGAGCGGACCTGGCGTGGCACCGAGCCGCTCGCACTGCCCACGGGCGAACAGCGCCGGTTCCTCGAGGACGGCGACGAGGTCGTGCTCAGCAGCGCGATCGTGCCAGTGGAGAGCCGGGGCCGCGTGGCGCCCGGCGAATGACGACGGGGGCGCTCAGCCCTGACATCAGGACGCGTCACGCCCGTGCCTTCGGCAGCGCTCGCTACGTCAGTCGATGGACCGGCAAAGGCTGCGCCCGATTCAGCACGTCCTCCACTGCGGTGAACTGAAACCGCTGCAGGAGGCGTGACAGGCGACCATAGGTGCGATGCAGGTTGCCGTAGTGACGGACCCGTGTGGCAATCCCGAGCGGCAACCGTGGTTGCTCGACATCGATCTCCCAGGGGTGCAGGTAGAAGATGGCCGGACGCTGCTCCGTGCGTACGAGGTGGTCCAGCCCGAAGCGCGTCCAGGCATACGGGAGGAGCCTGAAGTAGCCACCACCCGCGACCGCCAGGTTCTGTCCGGCGATGCGCACAGTGGAGGGCGGCACCTCGTCGATCGCCGTTGTCCCGCACACCGCTCGGTAGGCGTGCCTGGGCGCGTCGACGATGCCATATCGGTCGTGATGGACCGGGAAGATGCTGGCGTCGTACGAGTAACCTTCCTCGGTCAGCACGTCGAGTGCCCACAGTGACTGGCGCGTGATGCTGAAGCTCGGCGCGCGATAGCCCCGCACCGCCCGCCCCGTCAAGTCTTCGAGCACCTGTTTGCTGCGCCGCACGTCGTCGCGAAAGGCGTCCTGCGAGAGGGTGTAGACGATCTCGTGCCAGTAGCCGTGTGACGCCACTTCATGGCCGGCGGCGGCGATGTCGCGGACGAGTGCAGGGTTGCGGTCGGCCACCCATCCGAGCACGAAGAACGTCGCGCGAACGTGGTTGGCGGCGAACAACTCCAGAAGCGATTGCGTCGTCGGCACGACGCGACTCGGCAGGCTGTCCCATTGCGACCTCGGTGCAACCGCGTCGAGCGCGCTGGCGTGAAAGTACTCCTCCACGTCGATGGACATGGCGTGCAGGAGCGGGGCGGCATCGACGTGCGGCGACGACGTCATCGGGCTCGCAGCGGCCGATGCTGCTGGTCGCGTGCCGACAGGATCGGGGTGGCGGTCGGCCAGTCGATGCCGAGCACGGGATCGTTCCACATGACGCCATCCTCGTCCGTCGGATCGTAGGGCGCAGTGCACTTGTACTCGACCTGCGCGACCTCGCTGACGACGCAGAAGCCGTGGGCATAGCCAGGCGGCACGTAGAGCTGCCGGAAGTTCTCGGCCGACAAGGTCACGGCCACCCAGCGGCCGTAGTGGACCGAGGCGGGGTCGACGTCGGCGGCGACGTCGAGGATCTCTCCTTCGATCACCCGAATCAGCTTGCCCTGCGGCTGATTCCGTTGGAAGTGCAGCCCTCGGAGCGTGTGCTGGCGCGACCGTGAGTGGTTGTCCTGGACGAACGGCAGCGTGATCCCGGCCTCGCTTGCGTATCGCCCGGCGTGGTACGACTCGAGGAAGAAGCCGCGTTCGTCGCCGTGCACGAGGGGTTCGATGACGAGCACCCCGGGCAGGTCAGTGGGGGTGCACCTCATTGGGCCGACGCGCCGATCAGCCGCAGCAGGTACTGTCCATACGAATTCTTGCGCATCGGCGCCGCCAGCTGCTCGACCTGCGCGGCATCGATGTAGCCCATGCGCCAGGCAATCTCCTCCACGCACGCGAGCATCAACCCCTGTCGCTCCTCGAGCGTCTGCACGAACTGCGAGGCTTGCAGCAGCGACTCGTGCGTGCCGGTGTCGAGCCACGCGTAACCACGGCCGAACCTTTCGAGATGGAGGGCCCCTTGCTCGAGATAGGCGCGGTTGACGTCGGAGATCTCGAGTTCGCCGCGCGGAGAGGGGGCGAGTGCCGCGGCGATGTCGAGGACGCTGTTGTCGTAGAAGTACAGACCCGTCACTGCCCAGTTGGAGCGTGGCTGGGCCGGCTTCTCTTCGATGCTGAGGACCCGGCCATCGGGCGCGAACTCGACGACGCCATACCGCTCGGGGTCGCGGACCTCGTAGCCGAACACCGTCGCGCCCTCGGCACGAGCCGCGGCGGACTGCAGCAGTTCGGCCAGGCCATGCCCATAGAAGATGTTGTCGCCGAGGGCCAGGGCGACGCGGCGTGCACCGACGAAGGCGCGGCTGATGATGAACGCCTGTGCCAGGCCGTCAGGCGAGGGCTGCACCGCATACGACAACGACACACCGAGATGCGTGCCGTCGCCGAGCAGTCGCTGGAAGCTGGCCGCATCCTCGACCGTCGTGATGATCTGGATGTCACGAATCCCGGCCAGCAGGAGCGTCGCCAGCGGGTAGTAGATCATCGGCTTGTTGTAGACGGGCACCAACTGCTTGCACACGCCTCGCGTGACCGGATACAGCCGGGTACCGGAACCGCCCGCCAGGATGATGCCGCTGAGACTAGGAGAAGGCACGAGGACTCCGCGTACGACGTGGGTGGCGCATCACGGCCGCCGCTCCACCTTAGTTTTATGCAGAACTGACTTTTGTCGGGGTGAGGTGTGAGTTTTACGCGACCGAGGTCCGTAAACGGCTGGTTTGGAGCATGTCGGAGGCGTCAGGGGAGCGGAACGCCGCTTGCGTACAGACCAGACGCGCACGTATGGACATCCACTTCATCTCCTCGCTCACCCCGGATGACGAAGATCGTCTCGCCCCGGCATTGCTTCAGGCCCTGACGACCATGCTCGAACTGGTGCCCATTGCGTACACGGTCCGGATACAAACCGCGAGCAGCCGCCAATATCAGCGGACGCGCACCGAGATCGACACGCACGCGGCGGCGATCAGCGTTGGTGACTTCGGCACACCCAATTGACGGGCGCGGCCGGGGCGCTACGCTATCGTAATGCACGTGGTGCCCTTCGCCGTCTCCGCTCGCGCCCTCTGCGGTCTTGTCCTTGCGCTGTTGGGCATCGTCCTGGCGGCACCAGCGACTGCCGCAGCGCGGCGCGACGTGTTGGTGGTCTGGAATCAGCAGGTACCCGACGGCAAGCGCATCGCCGACGCGTTTCGGCTCGCCCGCGACATCCCTGATTCACACCAGGTCGTCGTCGACGTCCCGCCGACCGACGACATCGCGCACGCGCAGTATATCGGCGCCATCGAGGCGCCGGTGACCCGGTGGTTGCAGCAGCATGCCGCCGAAGACGAGATCACCTACATCGTCCTGGTGAAGGGCGTGCCGTTGCGGGTTGGGCCCGTGGTCCGCGCCCGCCTGCCAGCGGTGAGCGTCGATTCATCGCTGACGCTGTTGTACCGAAAGCTCACCGGTACGCCGGTCGGGGCCCTGCCGGTACCCAATCCGCTGTTCAGTGACAAGGCTGCGGGCCCGTGGGACGGTTTCGATCGGCTTCGCCACGACATCTATCTCGTGACCAGGCTGGACGGCTTCACCGTGGCGGACGCCCTCGCGCTCACGTCTCGATGCACGGGCGTGCCCCCGGAACGCGGCCAGGTCGTCCTCGATAGCAGCACGCCCGGTTCGACTCCGGAGCATGCCTGGTTTGCGGAAACCGCGGACCGGATCCGCGCGACGCACCCGAACCTCACGGTACAACTCGATCAGACCAGTGCGGTCGTCCGCGACCAGCGTGACGTCGTCGGCTATGTCTCCAGGGGCGCCGCTGACCCCGCGCAACGGCTCCGCAAAGTGCCCGTCCAGTTCGCGCCCGGCGCCATCGGTACGAGCTTGTCGAGCAGCGATGTACGGACGTTCGCCGAGCCTGCACCTGAGTGGCTTCCGGCCGCCTGGCAGGACCGGGCGCGCTACTTCGCGGGCAGTCCCGAGTGGCTGGCCGGCGACCTGATCCGCGCCGGCATCAGCGGCTGGGCCGGTGCCGTTGCCGACCCTCTGGTGGACGGCGTGGCGCGGCCCCAGATTCTTCTTCCGGCCTACCTCGGCGGCCGGTCGCTGGGCGAAGCCTTCTATGCGTCGATCAAGTATCTGGGCTGGCGCAACATCGTCCTGGGCGACCCGCTCTGTCGCCCGTACGGGTCGGCGCCGGAGCCCGCCACGCTATCGCGCGAAGAACGGTCCGGTCTGACCCGTCCGTACTTCGACCGCGTGGTCGCGCAGGCGCGTCGAGTCGAGCCGGGCTCGATCAGCCCGTCGCTCGAGTTGCGCGTGGCAGTTCGTGCGCGGCTCGCTCAGGGCGACCGCCCGCGCGCATTGGCGATGTTGCGCGAATGGCACGCCGCGCATCCGCGAGACCTCAGCACCCTGACCCTGCTGGCACTGACGCTCGACCCGGACAAGGAGCACGACGAGGCAATCGCCGCCTACCGCGCACTCCTGGCAGAGCGGCCCGGCGATACCATCGCCGCCAACAACCTGGCGTATGCGCTCGCCAAGGACCCGGCACGACGCGAGGAAGCGCTGACGCTGGCCCGGCGGGCCTATGAGAGTAGCCGGGCCGAGCCGACCGTCGCCGACACCTACGGGTGGATCCTCCACCTGTCGGGCGATTTCACGCAGGCCGAACGTGTCCTCGCCGATGCCGTGGCGCGGGCACCCGAACTCGTCGAGGCGCGCCTCCACTTGGCGTTGACGTATCTGCAGCAGGGCAACCTCGCGCAAGCCCGCGTCCATTGGCAGGAAGGGCTCAGGCGTCAGTCGTCCCTGAGCGACCGAACCGAGGCCACCCCACTGGTCGAGGCCTTCGGACGCACCAGGTGACCGCAGCGGCTTTGTTGCGGCGGCGTGGATGAAAAGGCTGAGCTAGGGCGACTTGCTTGTCCTGCGCGTGGGCGACTCCGCCCCTCGCCAACAGTTTCCTGCAGATTTATTCGAATTTTACCCATTCCAGCCATGGCACGCCCTTCGCTTTAGAGGCTGTTAGCTCGTCCGTTTCGACGGGCTCAGACATTCCTCGAGAGAAGGGACACATTCATGAAGTCGTTGCTCGGAACACTCGTCGTCGTCGCGTTGTCCGCAGGGTCAGCCAGTGCCGCCACGATTCCCCTGCAGGTCGCCGCGTCGTGGAGTAACGCGGTCGGCGGGACCAACGTGTCATACAACCCCGGCGCCGGGACCCTCGACGACAACCCCCTCGTGTCCTGGGGCACGCCGGTGACCTCGGCTGGCAAGAGCTCCTACCGGTTCGTCTCGACGTTCCCTGTCGAGTTCGGCAGTGCGCCGGTCGGTCCGCAGTTCCGGGTGGGAACCTTCACGCACAACAATCGGACCATCGCGCTGGGCAGCGGCATCCAGAGCGTGCAGCTCGACCTCGAGTTCGACTTCCTCGACGCCTCGACCAGTCCGGACGCCATCGGCGCCATGGCGCTGGTCTTCCACACCGAGACGCCCAACGAGAGCGCCGCGTGCCCGGGTGACGCGGTGGCGTGCAACGACATCGTGACCGTCGGCAACGAGCTGAACGTCGTTCAGCAGTTCCACTACAATGGCCGTCAGTACCAGTTGATGGTGCTTGGTTTCTCCGTCGACGCCGGACTGACGTTCAGCAACCAGTTCATCACGCAGGAGAATCTGGCCAACACGGCCGACCTGTATGCGGTCATCACGCCAGTGGTGCCGGAGCCCGGAACACTGGTGCTGCTCGGCGCCGGTCTCATCGCG
>DATJTM010000769.1:0-2921 GCA_035503395.1 Luteitalea sp. | reverse complement strand
TTCCAGACCTCTTCATGCAGCGGGTGGAAGCCGACGCGTCGTGGACACTGGTGTCGCCGGACGAATGCCCTGCCCTGCACGACGCGCACGGGGCCGCGTTCGTCGAGGCCTACGAAGCGGCCGAGGCGGCGGCTGCCCGCGGCGAACTGCGTGTGTTCCGACAGGTGCGCGCCGTCGACCTCTGGCGCCGCATCCTGACGATGCTGTTCGAGACGGGGCATCCCTGGCTGACGTTCAAGGACCCGTGCAACGTCCGCTCGCCGCAGCAGCACGACGGCGTCGTCCACTCGTCGAACCTGTGCACCGAGATCACGCTGAACACCTCCGACGACGAGGTGGCGGTGTGCAATCTCGGCTCGGTGAACCTGGCCGCGCACGTGACGCCGGCTGGACTCGATGCCGCGAAGCTGCGACGCACCGTCCGGACGGCCGTGCGGATGCTCGACAACGTGATCGACATCAACTTCTACACGATCCCGCAGGCCCGCAAAGCCAATCTCCGGCATCGCCCGATCGGCCTGGGCGTCATGGGCTTCCAGGACGCCCTTCATCAGTTGCGCGTGCCTTACGCATCGCGTGACGCGATGGCGTTCGCGGATGCCTGCATGGAGCAGGTGTCGTTCCACGCCATCGAGGCGTCGACCGAACTCGCGGCCGAGCGTGGGCGCTACGAGACCTACGACGGCTCCCTCTGGAGCCGCGGCATCCTGCCGTGCGATTCGGTGGACCTGCTGGCGGCCGCCCGCGGTGAGACGGTGGCCGTCGACCGCTCGTCGCAGCTGGACTGGGCACCGCTGCGCGCCCGCGTGCAGACGTCCGGGATGCGCAACTCGAACGTGCTGGCGATTGCGCCGACCGCGACCATCTCCAACATCTGCGGCGTCAGCCAGTCGATCGAGCCGACGTTCCAGAACCTGTTCGTCAAGTCGAACATGTCGGGCAATTTCACCGTGGTCACTCCCTCGCTCGTCGCCGATCTGAAGGCGGCCGGGGTGTGGGACGACGTGATGGTCAACGACCTGAAGTACTACGACGGCAGCCTGGCGGCGATCGCGCGTGTGCCGGCGCCGCTGCGCGACCTCTATGCGACGGCATTCGAGATCGAGCCGGCGTGGCTGATCGAGGCGGCCGCCCGTCGCCAGAAGTGGATCGACCAGGCGCAGTCGCTGAATCTCTACGTCGATCGGCCCGACGGCCCGAAGCTCGATGCGATGTACCGGCTGGCCTGGCGCAGCGGACTCAAGACCACCTACTACCTGCGGTCGCGTGCCGCCAGCCACGTCGAGCGCAGCACGATGGCCGGGCCGGACCCACGGCTCAATGCCGTCGCCGCACCGTTGACAGCCGGCGCGTCGTGCCGTCCCGGCGACACCACGTGCGAGGTGTGCCAGTGAGCGCGCCTGACGCCATCGTTGCGACGACCACCGGCCTGGGCGACATCGACCGCACCGCCGGGCGACCGCGTGTCGACGACAAGGCGATGATCAACTGCCGCGCCGACGTGAATCAGCTGCTGCCGCTCAAGTACCGGTGGGCGTGGGACCGCTACCTCGCGGCCTGCAACAACCACTGGATGCCGACCGAGGTGGCGATGCAGGCCGACATCGCCCTCTGGCGGTCGCGCGACGGCCTGAGCGACGACGAGCGGCGCATGGTGAAGCGGAACCTCGGCTTCTTCGCCGCGTCGGAGTCGCTGGTCGCCAACAACATCGTGCTGGCGATCTATCGCCACCTGACCAACCCGGAGTGCCGGCAGTACCTGTTGCGGCAGGCCTTCGAGGAGGCGATCCACACGCACACGTTCCAGTACATCTGCGAGAGTCTCGGCCTCGACGAGGGCGAGCTGTTCAACATGTATCGCGAGGTGCCGTCGATCACCGACAAGGCGGCCTGGGCCCTGCGCTACACGCGCAACCTGTCGGATCCGCAGTTCGCCACCGGCACGGCGGCGGCCGACCAGGCGTTCCTGCGCGACCTCGTGGCGTTCTACGTGGTGTTCGAGGGGATGTGGTTCTACACGGGATTCGCGCAGATCCTGTCGCTCGGCCGTCGCAACAAGATGGTCGGCATCGCCGAGCAGTACCAGTACATCCTGCGCGACGAGTCGCTGCACCTGAACTTCGGCATCGACGTCATCAACCAGATCACGGCGGAGAATCCGCACCTCTGGACGCCGGATCTCAAGGACGAAGTCCGGCAGATGCTGCACGAGGCCTGTGCGCTCGAGATCGCCTACGGACGCGACACGATGCCACGCGGCCTGCTCGGGCTCAACGCCGACGTGTGCGCGGCGTACATGCACGTCATCACCAACCGGCGGTGCGCGCAGCTCGGGCTGGCGCCACTGTTCGCCGAGACGGCCAACCCGTTCCCGTGGATGTCGGAGGCGATGGACCTGAAGAAGGAGAAGAACTTCTTCGAGACCCGGGTCATCGAATACCAGAACGGGGGGGCGCTGGCATGGGACTGAACGTCGAACGCCGGGGTGCGGCAGCGCGCTCCACACCTCTTCCGCAGCCGGAAGAGGTGTTCCTGTCCTGGCTTGCCGCAGCGATCTCATGGTTGCCGCCAACACCGAGATTCGCCGGCTGGAGGGATATCGGGGAGAGCATTAGGGCCCGCGCCGGCTGAAGGAATTGAAGCTCTTTTTACCGGGCCATTGCGTTTTGCGCGTAACTGGAATAGCCTTGCTTGACATTTGTTCAACAAGGCCATTCCGGAATGCCGACGGGCTGCAACCCTCGATACGAGATACTGTTCGAGCCGGTTCGGATAGGGCCGGTCACCGCTCCCAATCGCTTCTACCAGACCCCGCATGCGACCGGCATGGGTCATCTCAAGCCGCAAAGCAGTGCCGCCCTGCGTTCCGTAAAGGCCGAGGGGGGATGGGGTGTCGTCTCGACAGAATACTGCTCGATACA
>DATJTM010000768.1:0-7077 GCA_035503395.1 Luteitalea sp. | reverse complement strand
GCCATCCTCCGGCTCGTGCCGCAGGTCGAGCGCGAGGAGTTCATCAACGTCGGCGTCATCCTGTCGTGCCCGGCGCGGCAGTTCCTGGGCGTGCGGGTGCATGTCGACCGGGATCGCGTCGCCGCCTTCGCGCCGGCCGTCGACGTGGCGACCGTGCTCCTGCACCTGGCCTCGTTCGAGGCTGTCTGTCGGGGTGGCGCCGGGGCAGGGCCGATTGGTGAACTGCCGGCCCGCCAGCGCTTCCTGTGGCTCGTGGCGCCGCGCAGCACCATCATCCAGACGTCGCCCGTCCACACCGGCTGGCTCCGCGACCCGGACGCAGCGCTCGACAAGTTGGTGGGGCAATACGTCCTGCCGATCCAAGGGTGACGGTCTTACATCTCCATCCCTTCGCCGATCGGCAGGACGAGTGGCCCGGAGCGGTCGCTCCGGGCTGCCTCGACGAGAATCTTCGTGACGCCTTCCGGCTCGCTCGTGAGCCGCGCCCTGCTGTCGACGCTGCTGGCCACGGGCCGCGTGGCCTGTTGGTCGGAGGCTCCGCAGAAAGCGGAGCGGCGGCCCGGCCCGAGCCGCCGCCGGCCCTGGACGAGGAGACCGCGCAGATCATGCCGCAGCGCGCATTTGCGCGCGTGCGCGGCGTGTAGCAGAATCGGGCTCGGACCCGCCCCGCGGGCAGTACCGTGCCGATTTACCTCGATTACCACGCCACCACGCCGGTCGACCCTCGGGTCTTCGCCGCCATGACGCCGTACTTCATGGAGGTGTTCGGCAACCCGGCCAGCACGAGCCACGGGTTCGGGCTGCAGGCGCGAGCCGCCGTCGAGCGGGCACGCACGCAGATCGCCACGGCGCTCAATGCCGCGTCGCCGCGTGAGGTGGTCTTCACGTCCGGCTCCACCGAGTCCAACAACCTCGCGATCAAGGGTGTGGTCCGCACCTGTGGCGCGCGTGGCCGCCATGTCGTGACCGCCGCCACCGAACACAAGTGCGTCCTCAACGCCTGCAAGGCGCTGCGCGACGAGGGCTATGACGTGACGATCCTGCCGGTCGCCGCCGACGGCAGTCTGAGCGTCGTTGACGTCGAGGCGGCGCTGCGTCCCGACACGGTGCTCGTGTCACTGATGCAGGCCAACAACGAGATCGGCGTGGTGCACGACATCGCCGCGATCGGCGCGCTCTGCCGCGAACGCGGCGTGCTGGTGCATACCGACGCGACGCAGTCGTTCGGCAAACTGCCGGTCGACGTCCAGGCGATGCACGTCGATCTGCTCTCGATGAGTGGCCACAAGATGTACGGGCCGAAGGGCGTGGGCGCCTTGTACGTCCGCACGCCGTGTCGCCTGGTGCCGCAGCTCGATGGCGGTGGCCACGAGGGCGGCCTGCGCAGTGGCACGTTGAACGTCCCCGGCATCGTCGGCCTGGCTGAAGCTGTGACGTTGTCCTGCGAGGATCTCGAGCACGACCGGGCGACGCAACGCAGCCTTCGCGACCGTTTGTGGCGCAGCCTGCGCGACGCGTTCCCGTCGGTGATGCTCAACGGGCCCGACCCGCTGACGGCCCCGGACCGGCGGCTGCCGAACAACCTCAATGTGAGCCTGCCGTCGCCAGACGGTGATGCGTTACTCGATGCGCTCGGCTCCGACGTGGCAGTGTCGACCAGTTCGGCGTGCACCAGCGCGTCCGGCGAGGCGTCGCACGTGCTCACCGCGCTCGGACGTCAGCCGGGGCTCGTGAACCTGCGCATCTCCGTCGGCCGACCGACGACCGGCGCCGAGATCGACGCCGTCATCGGCGCCGTCGACAGCGTCCGCGCTCGCAACTAGGCAGGTCCGGGTCGCCCGCCTTCGCCAGGGCTCAAGCGCGCCTCGCCCGCCCGTCCGACATGATCGGACCGCTCGGCGAGCAGTCCCTACTCACAACGACGCAATTAAGAACGTCGCAACTCGGTAGGGACGGGCCGCCGGCCCGTCCGATCCGACGGACCGCTCGGCGAGCGGTCCCTACCTCACTTGACGGATACAATCTCAGGCATGTCCGTGACCCGTCGTGCACTCCTCGGCGCTGCCGGCACTGCCGCCGCAGCCGCCCTGCCGTTCGCTCCCGCAGCCGCCGCCCAGGCGCCCAGCGTCCCGGCCCTCAAGCGTCGCGTCAAGCTGGGTGTCTCGTCCTACTCGTACTGGCACTTCCGGCCGCAGGATCAGCCGTATCCGATCGAGAAGGTGATCGATCACGCCGCCTCGATCGGCGTCGAGGGCGTCGACATCCTGCACCGCCAGATGACCGGCGAGGACAACGCGTACCTGCAGAAGCTGAAGAAGCACGCGTTCGTCAACGGCATCGACCTGATCGCGCTGTCGATCCATCAGGGCTTCGTCTACAAGGAAGCCGCCGAGCGCCAGAAGAACATCGACCACACGGTCAAGTGCATGCAGATGGCCCACGACATGGGCATCCCGTGCCTGCGCCTGAACACCGGCCGCTGGAACACGACCGCGTCGTTCGACGACCTGATGAAGAACCGCGGGATCGAGCCGGTGTTGCCGGGCGTGAGCGAGGATCAGGGCTTCTCCTGGGTCATCGAATCGATCCAGAAGCTGTTGCCAACGGCGGAGAAGCTGGGCGTGCTCCTCGCCCTCGAGAACCACTGGGGCCTGGCGCGCACCGCCGACGGCCTGATGCGCATCGTCAACGCCGTCAACTCGCCGTGGCTCGGCGTGCTGGCCGACACCGGCAACTTCCTCGACGATCAGTACGCGCAGTTCGAGAAGATCGCGCCCAAGACGGTCTTCGTGCAGGCCAAGACATACGAAGGTGGCGGCGAGTGGTACTCGCTCGACATCGACTACGCCCGCATCGCGAAGATCCTCGCGGCGCAGAACTACCGCGGGTACGTGTCGCTGGAGTTCGAGGGGAAGGCGCCAGCCGAGACGGCCGTGCCGAAGGCGATCGCGCAACTACGCAGCGCGTTCAACGCATAGCGGCCTACGGGCTACTGCCTACAGCCTACCTGAACGGGCAGCCTGTCGCTCGAAGCCCGCTCAGCGAACAGCCTACGGGCTCCGGCCTACAGCCTGCCTGCACGGGTAGCCTGCAGCCCGGAGCCTGAGGCCTGGTCTCAATGGCTCGCGAAGACGCTCGTCTTGCCGTCGGCGGTGAAGGCGAGCGTGTCGTACTTCTGCGGATTGGGGCTTTCCATGCCCGGCGAACCGGCCGGCATGCCGGGGACGGCGATGCCCTTGATGGCGGGCTTGGACGCCAGCAGCTTCTTCACGTCGGCGGCGGGCACGTGACCCTCGACCACGTAGGGACCGACGAGCGCGAAGTGGCACGAACGCGTCGCCTCGGGCAGCTTGTGCTGCGCACGGCTGGCCGTCATCTCGTCGTGGTTCTGCACCTCGACCTTGAAGCCCGCGGCTTCGAGATGCGACACCCACTTGCCGCAGCAGCCGCACGTCGGCGTCTTGTGGACGAGCACCGTCGGCGTCGCTGCCTTGCCCTGCGCCATCACGACCGCACCGGTCAACGTCAACGCCGCCACCGCGGCCCCGCCCCATCGCTTCACCTGCACTCGGGTCACTGACTCCCTCCCTCGCTGAACCATACCATCGTCGAGGACGAAGGACGAACAGCGGGGACCGGGGTACTGGGTACCGGGTACCGGGTACGGGGTTCGGGACCGCTCCTCACTCGTAGCCGTCGAACTTCAGTTCGACGGTCAGTGATCTTCCCGGGACGATGAATGCGTTCAGGTAGGGCCCGTTGTCCCAACGCGGCCCTGAACGAACCAGGTGTCGCGGACGGAGTCCGACGGCTACAGGTCGGTGACGCCTGACCTACCGTGGCAGCGGCTGCTCCATCTCGGCGGCGAGCCAGGCGACGACGGCGATGCCGGCGGCGGCTTTGGCGGCTTCCTTCGGGTCGATGCGTTCGGGGACGTCGGCCGGCGTGTGATGAATCTGGAAGTAGCGCGTCGGGTCGCCGTGCAGGGCCATCGCCGGCACATGCCCCGCCTGCGCGATCGGGCCGATGTCGGCGCCGCCGCCACCGGGGCCGAGCGCAGGGAAGCCGAGTGGCGACAGCAACTCCACCACGTCGGTCATGACCCGACGGGCGCGATCGTTGCCCGAGAACCCGAGGCGCATGGGCTCGAACACACCGGTGTCCGACTCGAGCGCGAGGACATGGCGAGCCGCATCCGCCAGGTACGCGTCGCGATACGCCATCGCGCCGCGCAGGCCGTTCTCCTCGTTGGTGAAGAGCACCACTCGGATCGTGCGCCTTGGCGTAAGCCCGAGACTGCGAATCAGCCGCGCCGCCTCCCAGGTGACGATGCAGCCGACCCCGTCGTCGGAGGCACCGGTGGCCGCGTCCCACGAGTCGAAATGGCCACCGAGCAGCACGATTTCTTCGGGGCGCTCGCGACCGGTGAGCTCGCCGATCACGTTGGCCGTTTCCACGTCTGCCCGCGTCGCGGCGTCCATCCGCAGGCGAAGCGTGACCTGAACCTTACGCGACACGAGGCGCGACAGTCGTTGGACGTCCTCGATGGGGATGGCGGCGGCTGGAATCGACGGCGTGCCGGCGACGTAGGTCAGGCTACCGGTATGTGGCGTGCGGAGCCCCATCGGTCCGACGGCCCGCACGAGTGCGGCCACGGCGCCGTGCCGCGCGGCATTGGCGGCACCCGTGGCGCGATACGACACGGTCTGCCCGTAATTGGTGTACGGCACGTCGAAGAGCACGATGCGTCCGCGCGCCTCGCCGGCGCGCGCGTTGAGTTCGTCGAAGCTGCGGACGATGAGCAGCGGCGCCGTGATGCCATCGGGAGGCGTGCCGACACTGCCGCCGAGTCCGAGCAGCACCAGCGGCGACGGCACCGGTTCGACGATGTCGAGCGATTCGGCGCCGCGCACCCACTGCGGCCCCATCGTCTTCTGGAGGCGCACCTGTGCGAAGCCGTCCGTGCGCATCGTGTCTGCGGCCCATGCCGTCGCCAGTTCGAGGTTGCGCGACCCGGTCAGGCGTCCGCCAAATGTGTCGCACAACTCGGCGAGGCGGTCCCACGCGAACGTCGTGCTGGTGCCCGCCTCGATCAGTCGACGCACGTCCTCGAGATACGGCGCCAGCCATGGCGCGTGCGTCGGCGATTGTGAGCGCGGTGCTGCGACGACGGTTCGGGCCACCAGGCCAGCGGGCACGGTCGAGAGGAACGAACGACGAGTCACCATCGCAGGACGGACGATACCTGATTCCTGAATCCTGTCCTCCTGTCGTCCTGTAAAAACGCCCCGGCAGACCGTGAGATCTACCAGGGCGTCCGGGGACCAGCGCAGAGGGAGGTGCGCCGAGCCCCAAGGCGGTGCGAGCGCCTGAGCGCAAGAGACCTGCCTCACGTTGCCGAGGTTGAGCGCACGATGCGCCTCGGGGCGGTGGTCGTCAACTGCCCTGGGCCCGCGAGGTTACGGCGCAGAGGCCGACTTCACGACGGTATGCCGTCGATCGACAGCGAGGCCGGTCACCTTCTGTCGAGTGCCATCGGGCCACGTGATCTCGGCCGCCACGGCCGGCCCATGCGTCCCGAGTCCGACGTGCACCACGACGTCGGAGGCCACCAGATAGCTGCCGTCACTCCTGACGCGGCGGATGATCGGCGGCGCGCCGGGGATGTCGATGCGCACGCGCGCACCGATCGCGAACCGGTTACCGGTGGGCTGCGTCAGTCGCAGCTGCACCCAGTGCGCGTTGCCGGCCGACGCGTTGTTGCGGTACAACGCGACCGGCCCGCCGTTGCGTGTCACGAGGATGTCGATGTCGCCGTCGCGGTCGATGTCGCCGAAGGCGGCGCCACGACTCACTTCGAGCGGGACGAACGCCGGCCCCGCCTCGGCGCTGACATCCACGAAGCGCACCGTTGCCGGACGACCGGGCGCTGGCGCCGTTGGCCGTGCCATCAGCAGCTGGTTCTTCTGACGGAACGGGTGCGGACTGCCGCGCAGCGCCTGAATGAGATTGACGGCGCCGTTGGCGAAGAACAGATCGAACCAGCCGTCGTTGTCGGCATCGAACCAGTCGGTGCCGAACCCGGTCATCGTCGCCGTCGGGGCAGCGATGCCGACCGCCGCACGCCGATCCTCGAAACCGCCGGTGCCGTCGTTCTGGTACAGCACGAACGTCTCGCCGACCAGATTGGTCACGACGAGGTCCTCGTCGCCGTCACGGTCGTAGTCGCCAGACGCGACACCCATGCTGCCTTCCGGCCGTCCGGCGGCGTTGTACGCGGTGCCCGACAGCGGGCCCATGTCCTCGAAGGTGCCGTCGCGACGGTTCATCCACAGCTGGTTCGGCGTGGCGTCGTTGGCCACATAGATGTCGGGCCAGCCATCGTCGTCGTAGTCGCCGATGGCGACGCCGAGACCGTTCCCGTCGGCACGCGCGGTGCCGGCGGCCTCCGACACGTCCTCGAACGTGCCATTGCCGCGATTGCGGAGCAGGCGATCGGGCACCGAGCGGTATGCGACCGGCGCGCAGTAGTCGCGGCCGCCCGCCGGTTCGCGACAGAGCTTGTTGCCAGCTGGCGTGAAGTCGACGTAGTTGGCGATGAACAGATCGAGATCGCCGTCGCGGTCGTAGTCGACGAAGGCGGCGCTCGTGCTCCACCGCGTGTCGTTGGCGTTGGCGGTCGCCGTCACGTCGGTGAACCGGCCGTTCCCATCGTTGCGATACAGCACGTTGTCGCCGAACGTCGTCACGTAGAGGTCGAGGTCGCCGTCGCCGTCGATGTCACCGACCGCGGCGCCCATGCCCTGCGCCACCAGTCCGACGCCTGCCTCGCGGGTGACGTCGGTGAACTTCAGGGTGCCGCCGGGCTTGTCGAGGTCGTTCCGGAACAACTTCGAGGTCGCGGTCGCAGCCGTGCGCGCCGCGGCCGACGATGGGTCGCCGGTCATGCCCTGGACGAGGAACACGTCGAGGTCGCCGTCGTTGTCGTAGTCGAACAGCGCGCCGCCGGCCCCGAGCATCTCGGTGAACCAGTAGTCGCCACGGGCGCCGTTGTCGTGCGTGAAGCGCAGGCCGACG
>DATJTM010000767.1:0-6493 GCA_035503395.1 Luteitalea sp. | reverse complement strand
TCCGACTTGTCGGACGGTTCAGTCGACCGCAGCGCAGCAGAACGGCCCGACAAGTCGGGCCGCTACGAAACGAACAGGCCTGTTCGTCCTTCGTGGACGTACGTGTAGGCGGAAGCGAACTGGTCGCCCGAGTGCGTTGCGGTTGGTTGTCTGCGAAGGACTGCGGCGCGAGAAGGAAGCTGAGGGCGCCGGACAGTGTATGGAGGAAGACTACGAGGAATTACTTGACCAGGTAGGCCTACTACGAAGGCTCACCCACCCTGTCGAAAGAGGTCACTTCCAACAGGGCTTGAAGGTATTGGAACGGAATGCCCGTCGACCCTCAGCTTGAGAGGGATTATGTGAAATCTTTCACAAAGCCGTCAAGCAGAAAATGCGTTATGACAAGCAGTATTGCAAGTCTCATCAATTCAACGACTTAGCTCGACGACATCAGGCTGACCGGCCAGAATTCGCGGCTTGCCCGCCTGTTCTGTTGATGAACACTGGCCTCAGGCACCAGGTTCCGCCGGCTGGAACAGAGCACACACGGCCCCGGCCGGATCGCGAATGACCGCGAACTGGCCCGCTCCCATGTCGGTCGGTTCGCGCAGCACCGAACCGCCGCGCGACACGACTTCCTCCACGGCAAACGCGAGATCGAGCACCGTGAAGTACACGAGCCATTGCGACGGCAGGCCTTCGTTGATGCCACGCGCGTGGCAGATGCCGGTGACGTCGCGGCCTTCGAGGTTGGTCATCGCGAAGTCGTTGTACCCGTCCATGTCGACGTCGCGGTATTCCCACCCGACCACGGCGCGGTAGAAGTCACGCACCTCGGTCGCGTCGTCGACCGTGAGGTCGACCCACCCAATCTGGCCAGGCTGCATTTCGTCTGCCATATCAGTCCTTCCGCACAGGAGGTCGGGCCCGTTGTCCCAACGCGGCCCCTTGCCGGGGACCGGGTACGGGGTGCCGGGTACGGTTGGTCAGCTGCGCGCGTCGCCCGGCGCAATCCCCTCGTACGACGCAATCCGTTCACGGAAGGCCGGTGGGATCGGCGTCGACTGCTGACGCGTGTAATCGAAGAACACCTGGGCCGACCGGCCGCTCGCCACGATCGCGTCGGCGCGACTCACCTCGTAGGCGGCCCAGAAACTGGTGCGTTTCATCTCGGTGATCGCGACACGAATGGTCAGCACGTCGCCGGGATAGGCCTGGCCGCGAAAGTCGACCGAGACGTGCGCGATGGCCATGCCCGTGAAGGGGACGTCGGGCAGGACGGCCTTCCAGTAGTCGAGGCGGGCTTCCTCGAAATACGAGAGGTAGCTGGCGTTGTTGACGTGGCCGAACGCGTCGCAGTCGCCCCAGCGCACCCGCACCGTGGTCGAGAAGCGGTACGCCTGCGCACTCACGCCGGCGCCACCTCGCTCATCACGAGGGTCCGCGCCTGCTCCATCTCGTGCCGGTACGCCCGCCAGCCAGCGAAGTTGTTGAACGGCCGCGCATCGGCCGCCGCCATAGCGACGTGCTCGAACGGCGACCAGTGACCCGCATCGAGCAGGCGCTGGTGCAGTTGCTGGTCGGCAGCGATGTCGCGGGTGCCGACGTGCGTGAGGTAGCTCACGCGCGCACACCGCGCCACCGACACCTGCTTGCGCTCGTCGATCGACAAGCCCTCGTCATCGGGCCCGGTGAACGGCAGGTGCCAGTCGCCGGCCGCACGTGGCGTCGGTGTCGAGGCCATGAAGGCCGTCCGCATCAGGTCGGCCAGCCGCTTGATCTCGGGCTGCGCGTCGGCGTGGCAGCGCAACGTGAAGAAGTTCTCGTAGGTGGTCGAAGAGACGATCACACTCGCCCACATCCACGGCTCGAGCACGCGATTGACGATCTGCTTGTGCACGCCGGTGGCCCGCAGCTGCTCGGCGTGGGCCAGGGCGGCGTCGCGCGCCGCCAGCCATTCGACCTCGGCCTGCTGCGCGGCGGCCGGATCGAGCACCTCGCGCGCCTGCATGCCGGCCTGGTTGCGGCCCCACTCGACGGGCAGCACGGGATCGTCGCGCAGCTGCTGCATCAACTTCGGCGTCGGGATGGCGCGCGAACTCGATGCATTGCGCGAGAACATCCGGTGCGTGTTGAACTCCGACAGCACGAACCGCGGAAAGCGCAGGACGAACGTCGTCAGTCGCCGGCCGGCGGGGTTGATGCTATCAAGCAGCACCTCGGCATGGTAGGCCACGGCTTACTCGTCTTCCTCATCGTCTTCGGACGACTTGCGGTGGTAACGGCTGAATTCCTCGAGGAACGTGAGCGAGTCGAACCGCGTCATCCGGTCGAAGAAGAGCACGCCGTCGAGGTGATCGGTCTCGTGCTGGACGACACGCGCCTGGAAGTCCTTCAGTTCGAGCTCGAAGGGCTTGCCCTTGCGATCGAGCGCCTCGACCCGGATGTGCGTATACCGCGGCACACGGCCACGGATGTCCGGGATGCTGAGACAGCCCTCCCAGTCGTCGGCCTTGGCCTCCGACAGCGGCGTGATCAGCGGGTTCACGAACGGCAGCACCCGCAGCTTGCCGTTGCCATCGTCGATGCCGGCGACGAACAACCGGATGCCTTCGTGGACCTGCGGTGCCGCCAGGCCGATGCCCTCGTACTCGAGCATCGTGTCCATCATGTCGTCGATGAACTTCTGCATCACCGCGGCCCGCACCTCGGACGGATCGAGCGCGCGGGCGCGGCTGCGCAGTACCGGGTGGCCCATGCGGGCGACTTTGAGGATGGACATGACGAGGGCTACGGCCTACAGGCTACGGGAGCGGACGGCTCGGCGAGCCGTCCCTACCAACTTCAGGCCGACGCGGAAGCTGCTGCGAGTTCCCGCGTCGTCCGCCGAAACCTTGGGCGAAGGCGGACACTTACGCGATCGTGATGCTCTTGTCCAGGTAGACGTCCTGCAGCGCGTTGAGCAGCTTGACGCCTTCGGCGAACGGGCGCTGGAAGGCGCGTCGTCCGAGGATCAGGCCCATGCCGCCGGCTCGCTTGTTGATCACCGCGGTGCGCACCGACTCGGCGAAGTCGTTGGCCGTGCTGGCGCCGCCGCTGTTGATCAGGCCGATGCGGCCCATGTAGCAGTTGGCGAGCTGGTAGCGCGTCATCTCGATCGGGTGATCACCCGGGATGAGGTCGCTGTACACCTTCGGGTGCGTCTTGCCGAACTTCAGCGCGTTGTAGCCGCCGTTGGTCTCCGGCATCTTCTGCTTGATGATGTCGGCCCCGATGGTCACGCCGA
Source organism: Luteitalea sp. (assembly GCA_035503395.1). Lineage (GTDB taxonomy): Bacteria > Acidobacteriota > Vicinamibacteria > Vicinamibacterales > Vicinamibacteraceae > Luteitalea. The sequence continues at coordinate 3,225 of DATJTM010000767.1, read as the reverse complement.
GGTGATTGGCCTGGCTCGAGAGGTCGGCCGAGGTGTGGTAATCGACGTCCTTGGTCTTGAACGCCGCGTTGCGCGTGTAGCACCACAGCACGGTCATCATGCCGAGCTCGTGGGCACGCGCGAAGGCCGCGCTCACTTCCTGGATCTGCCGCGTCGACTCCTCGGAGCCGAAGTACACGGTCGCCCCGACCGACGTGGCGCCGAGCTCGAAGGCCTGCTCGACGGTGGCGAACATCACCTGGTCGTAGCGGTTCGGGTAGCTCAGGAACTCGTTGTGGTTCAACTTCACCATGAACGGGATCTTGTGCGCCCACTTGCGCGACACCGCCGCCAGCACGCCGAAGGTCGAGGCCACGCAGTTGCAGCCGCCCTCGTAGGCCAGCTTCACGATGCTCTCCGGATCGAAGTAGATCGGGTTGATCGCGAAGCTCGATCCGGCCGAATGCTCGATGCCCTGGTCGACCGGGAAGATCGACACATAGCCGGTGCCGGCAAGGCGGCCGGTGTTGAGGATCTGCGCGTAGTTCCGCAGCACGCTCGGCGACCGGTCGGTCTGCGAGAAGACCCGGTCGATGTAGTCGGGACCCGGCAGGTAGAGAGTGTCCTTGGGGAAACCCTTCGCCTTGTAGGTCAGCAGGGCCTCGGCGTCATCGCCCAGGTACGCGTGGATCTCGGAGGTCGTGATGGTCGCGGTCATTGATGGTCCTGAGAAGCAGTCGGGGCAGACGAGCCCCGGCAAATTGTAGCCCGGTGGGCTCTAGGCCACGGCGGCAGCGGCCCGGTGGCCCGACAGCACCGCCCCCTCGATCGTGGCCGGCAGCCCCGTATCGGTCCAGTCGCCGGCCAGCAGCAGGCCACGGACCGGCGTCCGGGTGCCTGTCCTGATTGGCTGCCCGGCGGCCAGCGAAAACGTCGCATTCGGTTCGCGGACGACTCGAATTCGCTCGACCGGCGCCGGTTTCAGCGCCGGCACGGCCGCTGTCGCCTCCTCGATCGCCAGGTCGGCCAGGTCGTCGTTGCTGCGACGCAGGACGTGGTCGGCGCCACTCGCCACCAGCGTGATGTGCGAGGCCGACTCGCCGAAGGCCCAGCGCTTGTCGAACATCCAGTGGAAGTTGCGCTGCGGCAGCCCGACGAAGGCGGCCGGCAGGCTGCCGCGCTCGAACCAGAGGTTGACCGAGACGATCGACGAGGAGGCACGGGCCGATTCGCGGGCCACGAGGCTCCGCAGCGGCCCCTGTTCGTGTCCGCGCAGCACCCCGGCAAGCCCGAACCACGGCACCGCGACGATCACCGTCTCGGCGCGGACCGACGTGCCGCGGGTGTCGACGTACCCGATCTTGTCGCCGGCCAGCACCACGCGCGACAGCGAGTCGAGCCGGATCTGGCCGCCCCGAGCCTCGACGTACGCCCGCGCCGGCTCGCCGAACACCTGATGCAGCGGCCGCGACGGCACCCCGAGCGCCGCGTCGGTCGGGTCGTCGCTGAAGATCTGGCCCAGAATCCGCACGAACGGCGCCGCGTCGGCCTGATCGATGGGCTGGTTCAGCGCGGCAATCGCCAGCGGCTCCCAGAGCAAGGCCACCAGGCGCGGCGTCTGGCGATGGCGAGCCAGCCAGGCGGCCACGGTTTCACCCGCGAGCACAGGCGCCGGGCCCTGCGACGTGACCATTCGCCGCGCCGCCTTCAACGGCCCCAGGATGCGCGTGGCGGCGAAACGGTCCGACCACGTCAGCGCCTTCCAGCGCATCAGCCCGCCGGCCAGGTGCAGTGGCGGTCGCCACGACGGGCATTCGAGCCGCGTCAGCTCGCCCTTCTCGTCGATGCAGGTGAAGGCCAGCTGCCGCTGGAACTGCACGGCCTCGGTCGCGCCAACGCGGGCCAGGTACTTCCGCGTCTCGTGATAGCAGCCCATGAGGACGTGCTGCCCGTTGTCGACGAACTCGCCGGATTCCTTGTCGAGGAAGGCCGTCGACCGGCCGCCGAGCTGCCCGCGGGCCTCGAGCACCAGCACCTTGGCCCCGCGCTCGGCGAGCGCCGACGCCGCGGCCAGCCCGGCGCAGCCGGCGCCGATGACGATGACGTCGGGCGACGTCATTTGACCGGACGCAACGCCGCCGCGGCCGGCGAGAAGGCCATCGTCCGCATCCATGTCGCAATCGCGAGGCGGGCCTTGCGGAAGCGCGGCACCCGCACGCGCTCGCTGAACACGTCGTAGTCGCGGGCCGCGATGCGGGCGAGCAGGTCGCGGTAGATGGCGCCCATGATCCGGGCCGCGACGAGGCGACGCGCGTCCTCGGGCGGCAGGCAGCCGTCGGCCCGCAGGAACTGCTCGCGGGCGCGCTGCGCCTGCCGTTCGAGCAGTGCCGACACCGCCGGCGTCATACGACCAGTCTTGAGCATGTCCTCGGTGACGCCGTGCGCCTCGAGCTCGTCGAGCGGGATGTACAGGCGGCCGCGGGCGAGGTCGCCGCCCACGTCGCGCAGGATGTTGGTCAGCTGCAGCGCGAGCCCGAGCTCCACTGCGTAGTCGCGCGTCCCCGGGTTCTCGTAGCCGAAGATCTCGATGCACACCAGGCCGACCGTCGAGGCGACCTTGTAGCAATAGCTGCGCAGCTCGCAGAAGTTCGCGAATCGGGTCGCGTCGAGGTCCATCTCGCAACCGTCGATGAGTTGCTCGAGCGGCAGGCGCGGCAGGGGAAATCGCGTGAGGACGGCCTGCAGGGCCTGCCCCTGCGGCGTCGCGGGCCGTCCGTTGTCGAAACAGGCCGCCACTTCCCGTCGCCACCCGTCGAGTCCGGCCCGTCGTGCCTCGACCGGGCGCTCCTCGTGTTCGTCCACCTCATCGTCCACGGCACGGCAGAAGTCCCAGACTGCCGTGATGGCGTCACGGCGATCTTTCGGGAGTGCCAGGAACGAGTAGGCGAAGTTGGTGTCGCGACCCACGATCGCGTCGATTCTAAAGGACTGGGCCGCCTACCACCACGCGCTTCGGAGCAGGATTGTCGCCAGATCGAGGCGCCGCAGGACGGGACGCGCATGCAGCGACCGTTGCCGCACCTCGAGCGTGCGCGACAGGACGGTCGCACCGCCGAGCCAGGTGGCACGCAGCTCGTAGCGCAGCCGCCCGCGAACGGCATCACACACGTCACGGCCCTCCGCAAACAACGCCTCGGTGCGACGTCCGAGTTCCGCGATCACCGACTGCCAGGCAAGGTCTGGCGG
>DATJTM010000766.1:0-2157 GCA_035503395.1 Luteitalea sp. | reverse complement strand
GCGTGCGGGTCACACGGGTACCCCGACACGTTCGAGCCGCCACCCGTGCCGCTGTCGTCGGGGCATGGGGTCGCGCGCGCGTTCCGCGAGGATCGTCACATCTACGGTCCAGACGCGATCGGCCGGCCGACGATCGCCTCGGTCGCGCTCCTGGTCCTGAGGGCCTCCTCCGGACCGATCGGCGTCCTCGCCCTGAACTTCGCCAGCGCTGCCGCCTTCACCGAGCGCGACCGCGTCTTCCTCGAGGCGCTCGCGGCCGAGTGCGCGCAGTCGCTGGAGCGGGCCGACCTCTACGAGCGGGAGAAACACGCACGAGCCGAGGCCGAGGAAGCCAGCCGCGTCAAGGATGAACTGCTGGCGACCCTGTCGCACGAACTGCGCACGCCGGTGAACGCCATTCTCGGGTGGACGCAACTGCTGCGCCAGCAGGTCCTGCCGGCGCACGAGAACGACCGCGCGCTCGAGACCATCGAGCGCAACGCACGACTGCAGGCCCGCCTCGTCGAGGAACTGCTCGACATGTCCCGCATCGTGTCCGGCAAGCTGCAACTGAACGTGCACCAGGTCTACCTGGGGCCGCTGGTGGCGGAAGTCGTGGCCGGCGCGCGGCCGAGCGCCGACGCCAAGCGCATCCACGTCCAGCTCTATGTCGACCCCAACGTCGGCCCGGTGCTGGGCGATGCCGACCGCCTTATGCAGGTGGTCTGGAACCTCGTCGCCAATGCGGTGAAGTTCACGCCGAAGGGCGGACAGATCGAGATCAAGGTCGACCAGGTGGCCTCGAGTGCTCGCATCGTCGTCGCCGACAACGGGCGCGGCATCGCGCCCGACGTGCTGCCGTTCATCTTCGATCGGTTCCGGCAGGCCGGTCCGCGCACCGATGGCGGCCTCGGTCTCGGCCTCGCGATCGTGCGACACGTCGTCGAAGCGCATGGCGGCGTCGTCTCGGCCGACAGTGAAGGCGTGGGGCGCGGTGCCCTGCTCGCCATCAAGCTGCCCCTGGCTGCGGTCAGTCCGGCCGATCCCGCCCCCTCGATCCTGCCCACCGCGGCGGTCTTCGCGCCACGCCTGGACGACATGCGGATCCTGCTCGTGGAGGACGAGTCGGATTCGCGCGAGATCGAGTCGCGCCTGCTCGAGAGCTACGGCGCCGAGGTCCAGGCCTTCGGCACCGCCGTCGAGGCCTTCGACGCGTACGTCACCTCCACGCACGACGTGATGATTGCCGACATCGGCCTGCCCGAGGAGGACGGCTACAGCCTGATGCGTCGCATTCGCGCCATCGAGAAGGCGACTTTTCCGGCTCGTGTCCCCGCGATTGCGCTGACCGCCTTCGCCACTGCCGACGCCAGGAAGGCGGCCATGCTCGCCGGCTTCAACATCCACGTCGCCAAGCCAGTCGAGATCGGCGAGCTGGTCGCGATCGTCTTCGGACTCAGTGGCCGGTCACCCAACGACGACGAGCAGCCAGGCGACCTGCCGCACGCGTAAGCGTGCCGATACCCGACGCGGTCGTCACCGCGTCGCCACACGCTCCGTACAGGAACGCCGGGCAATCTGCGTCGCCTTGGCCTTGAAGGCCTCGATCCAGCCGTCGACGTCGCGCCCCTCGTCGCGACCGCCGGCGCTGGCGCGCACTGGAAACCGGGCAACCGTGAACAGGTCACGCAGTTGGCGGTCCTGCAGGCGCCTCAGCAGCCTGGCCAGCATCTGCCGACCTTCCTCCGACACGACCGGGTGGTCCAGCGTGCCGGTCATCGATCGCCCGAGATTGGCGCGGCACCCCGTGTCGTCGGCCCAGACCGGCGTCCCGGACCACGCGGCCAGGTTGACGCTGCTCGGCCCGTCGCGATTGAACGCGTTGGCCCGCCCGAACGTGCGGCCCACGTCGTCGATGAACATGAACGGCCTGGCACAGCGGCCGCGGCGCACGGGGCCGTCGCACACGAGGCGCTGCTGCTCCTTCTTGCTGTCGGTGTGCTGCAGCATCGCGGCGAGCAGCTTGAGGGCGTCGCGCTGGGCCACCGTGGCGCCGCCTCGCGCCGGCACCACGTCGAGTTCCGGCCACGCCCAGCCGCCGTCATCACCCAGCGGCGCGCCGGTGCGACGACGCTCGATGCTCGCCACCTCGAGCACCTGCACCGGAGTCGCGGGCGC
>DATJTM010000765.1:0-9799 GCA_035503395.1 Luteitalea sp. | reverse complement strand
GATGTCGGCGAAGCAGTGGCGGATGTCGCCGACACGGTACTCACCGGTGAGGGTCGGTTCGATCGGCGTATCGAGTGCCGAGGCCATCAGCGCCGCGACGTCGGCGATGGCGTATGAGCGACCGCTGCCGACGTTGAACGCGTGCCCTGTCGCGTCCGGCGCGTCAAGCGCCCGGAGGCATGCCTGCACCACGTCGTGGACGCTGACGAAGTCTCTCCGCTGCCTACCATCCTCGAAGATCAGCGGCGGTCGGTCGTTCAGCAAGCGCGACGCGAAGATGGCGAGCACACCGGTATACGGATTGGAGAGGGCCTGCCTCGGCCCGAAGACGTTGAAGAAGCGGAGCGCCACGGTCGGAATGCCATAGGCCGCGCCGATCAGCAGGCAGAGCCGTTCCTGGTCGTACTTGGACAGCGCGTACACCGATGACAGCCGCGGCCGCTTGTGCTCCGGTGTCGGCAGTGGCGTCAGCGGCGCCCCTTCGTCGGTGACGTCCCACACACCGCGCCGCAGGTGGTCCAGCGAGCGCTCCGCGTCATCGACGTTGGTGCCGTCCCCACGGCTGTACAGGCCCTCGCCATACAGGCTCATGCTCGAGGCGACGACGAGCCGCGCGACGGGCCGGCGCACGAGTGCCTGCAGCAGCACGGCGGTGCCGCCACTGTTGGTCGAGGTGTAGTGCTCGACCTCGTACATGCTCTGCCCGACCCCGACGGCCGCGGCGAAGTGATAGACGGCCTCGATGCCGTCGAGCGCCCGCGTCACCGCCATCTCGTCGCGCACGTCACCCCGCTGCAGTTCTACGGCGGGATGCAGATGCCTGGGACGAGACCGCGCCGGCCCATGCACCTGCGGATCGAGGATGTCGAGCGCTCGGACGTCATGACCGGCTTCGATGAGTGCGTCAGCCAGATGCGAGCCGATGAAGCCGGCGCCGCCGGTGATCAGGATGTGCATGATGTCGGGCCCTCGTCGCGGACGGTGGCGTCAGGTGATCGACGCACATGCTGCGAGAGCAATCCGGACGCCATGCGGACGTTCGGCCGGCGGGTGTGGCTCAGGCACCGGCATTTTCCAGGATCAATGCAAGTACATCGCAGTCGCACGCCGACGGGCCGTCGTCATCGGCGACGCCACGGATTGTGTCTTGTGCGGTGCGGCTGCCAGCTGTGAAGAAACGATGCAGGGGTGGGCGGCGGCACGCCGACGCTCGACCTGCGGCGTCTTCCGATCGCACCGGTGTGAGAGTTCCGGGGGGCCCCGGGAGAAAAGGAATGTCGTGACTGCCGTGCGCACCGTACGCCGACCGCCGTCAATCCTCTCGCTCGGGAAAACGGCACCCATGGGTAGGGATACCGCCGATTGTGCCTGCCACGGGTATGTAGCAGTGTGGCAGCATGAGCAGCCCAGCATACGTCAGCAGTCACGCACCCATGCCTCAGCCGGAGGTCGCCGCGTGCCCTGAGGACGGCGCCGTCCTCATCGTCAGCCGGCATGCGAGTGAAGAGGCCGTCGCCCCGGCCGTCGTCGGCTGGCAGGTGATGCGGGTGCTGGCCACCGGTGAGCACCTCGAGGTCGGAGAGGTGCATCCGCGACGCATGGATGCGCGGCAGTGTGCCGAGGCGCGATTTACCAACATCGTCGGATGGCAGAAGCTCAGCGCGACGGTGTTCGCGGCAGTGGTGCCGGCCTCGAAGGCGCCTCCGCCGGCCGCCCCTGCGCCAAAGCCGCGCCGTCGTGCGAACGGGCTTCGCATTCCGCTCTGGCGGACCTGAGTCCTTCAGCCAGACCTGCCGCGCACGGCGGCGTCGTCAACCGCGCGGCCGACGCTGCCGAGCCTGGCGCGCCGCTCCGCCTCGCCGAGCCAGGCTGCGACCAGCGCCAGCCCCATCAGCAGGAACATCGCGCCCGAGGGCACCCACATCAGCAGACCGGCGAGTTGCTGGTCGGCGAGTGCATCGACCTGATCCCGCACCGCGTGTGCCCCATACGACGGATAGACCGTGGAGGGCGCGACCGTGAGGAGCGCGCCGAGCAGTGTGCTGTGCATCGCCGTCAGAAACACGTACAGCGCGCCGACGCCGTAGCCGGCCCGGCCGTAGGCGCCATGGAGCATGCCCCACCAGAACAACGCAGCCGTCACGGTGAACGCGAGGTGCTGACCCGCATGCACCCATTCGTCGTGCAGCGCCGCCTCGAACAGGACTGGCACGTGCCAGACCCACACGCGAGTCCGTGGAGGAGGAAGACGACGAGCGGCGCCGTCAGCCATGCCCAGCCGCGCGTCACCCAGCCCGTGTGGCAGGCACGGACGATGGCCGCTCGTCGTGGTGGCGGCACCGCCCATAGCCAGGCCAGCAGCGGCCGTCCCATCACGAGCAGCGGCGCCGCCACCAGCATCAGCAGCTCGTGCTGCGTCATGTGCACCGAGAAACGCGCAAGCGCCAGGGTGGCTACTGGCGAGACCAGCGACACGGCGAGCGTGGCCAGCCCGAGGGCCGCTGCCGCCACCTGCCAAGGGGTGAGCACCCTGCCGGTGCCGCTGCGCTGCCAGGCGGCGCGCACGCCGAGTGCATAGCTGACGGCGGCGGCCGCAAGCACGACTGCCGTGATCGCGTCGACGCTGGGTGTCATCGGCACTCCTGCAGCAGGAGCACCGGTACTTCGAGCGCAAGGATGACGATGGCGAACCAAGCACTTGTCGCCATACCCGCGAGGCTCATCCACCGCAGCTGTTGCAGGCGCGTCGAGAAGGACGCCGGCACCGTGTGGGCATGGTCATCCGGGCTCGCATCTCGGGAGGCGGCCCAGGCGGCATACCCGGCGCCGCCGACGAGCAGCAAGGCAACGACCGTGGCGACATGGAGGAACCACCGCGTCCGTGCCTCGCAGGCCACATGCGCGAGTACGTACTGCACTTCGAGCAGCGTCAGGGTGGCGACGGGGCCGGTCAGCACGCCGGCCCAGAGCGCAAACAGGTCACGACGGTCAGGCGAGTCGCGGCGCCAGGTAGATGAGGGCATAGAGCGGCACCCAGGCGATCACGACGAAGTCCCAGTAGATGGCATTCTCGGCCGCATCCACGAAGTGAGATTCGTCCATCGGCCCAGTGAAGAGCAGCGTCTCGAGCGCCAGTGAATCGATGACGTCGGTGATCAGGTGCGTCGTGTGGAAGCCCAGCAGCGTCCACACGATCGATCCGTAGGCATTGCTGTCCCACCACACGTTCAGCGTCCGGAACTCCAGGACGCGGACGCCACAGAAGACGAGTGCGACGCCGATGGACACGCCGAGCCACCAGCGAAGACCGCGGAGGTCCTGGCGCTCTGCGGCGCGCTTGGCGAGGTGATTCGGGACCGCCGAGAGGATCAGGACCGCGGTGTTCACCGTGCCCCACAGGAGCATCGGCGCGAAGAATCCGGGCGGCCACTCCAGCGCCCGGCTCTTGAGGTACAGGTACATCGTGATCAACAGCGCGAAGATCGTCCCCTCGATGGCCATCAGGGCAGCCACGCCCCACCACATCAGGCTGCGGTGCCCGAACGCGTACGTGGGCAGATGCGACACGTCGATGCGCAGATCGTTCATGACCGTCGTTGCTCGGTCCCGGCTCCGCCGAGCGCCCTCGCCAGGTCTGACGGCCGCTGTCCATGCCGCGGCCACACCCAGCCGAGCACTCCCAGCGTCGTCGGGATGGCACCCCACAGGACGGCCCAGGGGGTGAAGATCGAACCCACATACAGGCCGGTGGCCGCCACCGCCGTGATGAAGGGCCACGGCGAAGGCGCAGGGAACTCGCGGCGGTGGTCGGGATCGGCATCCATCAGCCGTGTCACCAGGACTTCACGACGATCGGTGGCAAGCCCTGTGATGATTGGCTGGTCCGGCCACGAGGCGCTCCACAGCGGCTCACGGTTCGAAACCGTGGGCAGTGGCGCGAAGTTGTAGGGCGGTGGCGGTGAGGTCGTGGCCCATTCCAGGGTCGACGCCTGCCACGGGTTGCCCGGCGCCGGCGTGCCGTGACGCAGTGCCCGCACGATGTTCCACAGGTACAGCGACAGGGCCACGAACATGATCGCGGCGCCGAGGGAGGACAGCAGGTTCAATGTGCCCCACCGCATCTCGGCCGGGTACGTGTAGACGCGCCGCGGCATCCCCATCAGCCCCAGCAGGTGCTGCGGGAAGAACGTCACGTTGAAGCCCACCACGAACAGCCAGAACACGACGCGCCCCAGACGTTCATCGAGCATGCGTCCGGTGACTTTCGGGAACCAGTACACGAGGCCGCCCAGCAGGGGGAACAGCGACCCGCCGATCAGCACGTAGTGGAAGTGGGCGACGACGAAGAAGGTGTCGTGCAGTTGCGCATCGAGCGGCACCGACGCCAGCATCACGCCCGTGAGACCTCCGAGCACGAACACCTGGAAGAATCCCAGCGCGTACAGCATCGGCGTCGCGAAGCGGACGTGGCCCGACCAGAGTGTCGCCACCCAGCAGAACACCTGCAGTCCGGTCGGCACCACGATCATCAGGCTCGCCGCCGTGAAGAAGCTGACGCCGAACTGCGGCAGGCCGGTGGTGAACATGTGGTGTACCCACACCCCGAACCCGATGAAGCCGGTCGAGACCAGTGACAATACCAGTGCGGTGTAGCCGAAGGCCGGGCGGCCGGAGAACGTGCTGACGATGGTCGAGACCAGGCCATTGCCGGGCAGGAAGATGATGTACACCTCCGGGTGCGCGAAGAACCAGAACAGGTGCTGCCAGAGCAGTGGGTCGCCGCCCTCGGCGTGGTTGTAGAAGTGGGTGCCGACCAGGCGGTCCATGATCAGCGTGCCGCTGGCCAGGAAGACCGACGGCATCGAGAAGATCACCATGAAGGCGGTGACCAACTCGGCCCACACGAACAGCGGCATGCGATTGAGCGACATGCCGGGCGCCCGCAGCTTGAAGATGGTGACGACGAGGCAGACGGCCACCCCAAGGCCCGACGTCTCGGTGAAGGTGACCAGCTGGGCCCAGACATCGGCGCGCTTGCCGACGCCGTATTCCGGACCGGCCAGCGGCACATAGCTGAACCAGCCGCGATCGGGGCCGACGTTCAGCCCGAACATGGTGTAGAGGAACAGCCCGCTCGCCAGGTACATCCAGTACGAGAACGCCAGCAGGCGCGGGAAGGCGATGGCCCGCGCGCCGACCATCAACGGCACGAAATAGATGCCGATGCCGAGCACGACCGGCACCGCGAACAGGAACATCATCGTCGTGCCGTGAATGGTGAAGACCTGGTTGTACAGGTCAGGCCCGAGCACGTCGTTGTCAGGGCGTGCAAGCTGCACGCGCATCGCCGCCGCCAGCAGGCCCGCCAGCACGAAGAAGGTGAACGCCGTGACGATGAAGCGCAGGCCGATCGTCTTGTGGTCCACGGCCGACAGCCACCCGACCAGACCGGGAGGCTCGCGCCACGTGTCGGTCAGCTGCTCGATCTCGGCATTCGACAGGCCGTCGCCGCTCTGGTCGTATGGAGGCGTCATCGCAGCGTCTCCAGGTAGGCGACCACGGCCGCACGTTCTTCGGTCGACAGACCAACGGGCGGCATCTTGACTCCCGGTTTGACGTGCTGTGGATCCGTGATCCAGATCTCGAGCGGCTGTCGGGCATTCGGCAGCGTGCCGGCTGCGAGCGTGCGTCGGCTCTGCAGGTGCGTCAGGTCCGGTCCCGGTCGTCCGCCGGCGTCGGTGCCGCGGACGCTGTGACACAGGGCGCAGGGCCCACGCGTCACGAGCTGCTCTCCGTGCTGCGTCTGCGTCGTGCTGCTCGGCCGGGCCGGCTGCTTCTGAGCGGCGTACCACTGCTCGAACGCGGCCGGGCTCTCGACGACAACGGTGAGGGCCATGTGGGCATGCTGCAGCCCGCAGAATTCCGCACATTGGCCGCGGTACACGCCAGGTGTGTCGGCCTGCAGCCAGAGCTCGGTGCGTCGTCCCGGGATCAAGTCCATCTTGCCGTGGAGATTCGGGATCCAGAGGCTGTGAATCACGTCGGTCGCCGCGAGCAGGATGCGCACCGGCCGACCAACCGGCACGTGGAGTTCATTGGCGGTGCGCACCGTGTTCGGCGGCGACGGACTCTGATACTCGACGTCCCACCACCACTGGTAACCGGTGACTTCCACGCCGAGTGGATCGACGGGCCCGTCCGGCGGACCGACCGCACGACCGGTCCGGACACTGGCGACGAGAATGCCGAACAACGCCACGGTGGTGAGGGCGGTCGCCGTGGTTACCGTCCGCGTCAGCGAGCGCTCGGCCTGCGCCTGGCGAACAGCGTGCGCTCTGAACACGGCCGCCACGAGTGTCGCCATGACGAGCCCATAGACGACCACGCAGACCGCAAGCATGAACCACCACAGCTGCGCGATGCTGGCGGCCTGAGGGCCGGCCGGGTGTAACGCCGACTGGTAGTCGACCGGCATCATCGGTGCCCCGTCATGCGCGGCACCTTGATGTCGAGCTGCGCTTCGGCTGCGTGCCCGTTCAAGTCGTCGGACCGGCTCGGCGCCGCATCGCGCGGCACCTGCACCGACAATGCCTGGACGTATGCCACGAGTTGCCAGAGTTGCTGCGCGGGCACTCGTGACCCGAATGCCGGCATGCCGTTCGGACGTCCCTGCGCAATCGACGAGTAGATCTGGTCCGGCTCGCTCCCATAGAGCCACTTCTCGTCCATCAGCGCCGGACCGATGCCGCCTCCACCCTGGGCGTGGCAGCCGTTGCAGTTGTACGCGCTGTACAGTCGCTTGCCTTCGGCGATGCCGTACGCGTTCTCTTGATACGGGCTCAGGACTGGCGTCCTCGGTGTGCGTCCGCCCGGCTCGAGTTCGCTGATCGCGATCGCGCCCGGCCGCGACGCGCTGGCCGGCAGCTCACGGTAGCGCCGCGTCTCACGCTCGCACGCGACCGACGCGACGAGCAGCAGCCAGACCGGCAGCCATCGAGCCGTCGTCACCACCGGCCTCCATGTGGACGGTCGACGCGCGGCACGCCGTAGCTGTCCAGCACCCGATCGATGGCCGCTCGTCGTCGTGTGAGAAAGCCTTCGAGCTGCTGCCGTCGCGCCGTCTCGTGACGCCGAACCGCCATCGCAATGGCGAATGTCAGTGGGCGGTCGGGGGTGTCCGCGTCGGCTGCGACCAGACGCAGATCCAGCGGCACGGGCTGTCGTGCGGCGAAGTAGCCGGCCAGCGGCCCCCACACCAGCGCCACGTCGATGGTGCCTTGCGCGACGGCATCGACAATGCGTGCCGGTGGGTTCGGCTGCGCGTAGTCGCCGAGCACCGAGAAGCCGCGGACATTGGTGATGACACCGCGGGTGCTGAGCGCGTGGGCCGGCGGGCTGTTGGCGAAGTCGTCGCCGACCATCTGCACGCCGACCCGCAGTCGGCTCAGCCGCGCATCGTCGATCGAGCGGAGATGCAGGCGCCGCGCCCGCTGGGTGACGAAGACGTACCGCGACTGGTAGTACGGCCGGGTGGTGTCGACGAGCGGCAGGCCTGGCGGTACGCCCATGACGACGTCACAGGCGCCGGCCGCCAGGGTGTGGCGGAGGAAGCCGCGGCGGTGCGCCCACCAGGTGTACTCGAGCCGTGCGTCGAGGTGCTCGGCCAGCATGGTGGCCAGCACGTTCTCGAAGCCCTGCCCTCGGGCGTTGGAGAACGGGAGGTTGTTGGGATCCGCGCACACGCGCAGCGTGTCCGGCCGCGAGGCCGACGCTACGGACGCGACGAGGCTGGCCGACAGCGCCAACGCGATGCCATTGCTCCAGCGCAGGCGGGTTGACCAGCGCCACCTCGTCACGACGTCCCGTCCAGGCTGAAGACGTACAGGACGCCGCCGCGTGCCGTGTCGGCCTTGAGGCCCGCCATCGCGGCGCCCCAGCCGAGTGCGGCGGTGGCATCGCGCGTGTCGAGGTCGTTGACGACGACGGCACCCGGCCAGCCGCCGATGCCGCTGAACACGGCGACGTACTGGTGACCGTCAGGCCCACGGTAGGTGACGGGCTGCCCGATGATGCCGGAACCGGTCTTGAACTCCCACAGCAGGGCGCCGGTGCGGGCGTGCACGGCCTTGAACCAGCCCTGCATGTTCCCGTAGAACACGACGTCGCCTGCCGTGGCGAGCGTGCCACTCCACGCCGGGTACTTCTCCGTGAGCTGCCAGACCGGCCTGGCGGCGACGGGATCCCAGGCCGTCACCACGCCCTGATGTCCGCCGGGCCCTGCCTTGTAGACGACGTTGGCCCCGACGTACGGTGTCCCGGCGATGTAGCCGACCTCGGTCGACTCGAAGTCCATGCACAGGTTGTTGTGCGCGAGGTACAGCAGGCCGGTGCGCGGCGAGAACGACGCGGGATTCCAGTCCTTGGCGCCGGGCGCGGCCGGGCAGATGTCGCGCACGACCACGCCTTCGCGCGGTTCCTTCTCCTTGACCGGGATCAGGCGGCCCGTCTTCAGGTCGACGCCCTTGCTGGAGGTGATGTGGACGAACGGCGTCGCCGAGAGCACCTCGCCGGTGCCGCGGTCCAGGACGTATATGTAACCGTTTCTTTCCGGGTGGACGAGCACCTGGCGGGACTGCCCGTTCACCTGGAGCTCGAGAAGTACGTTCTCGTTGATGCCGTCGTGATCGAAGAGGTCGTGCGGGCTCCACTGGTAGAACCAGCGCGCCTGGCCGGTGTCGGCATCGCGCGCGAAGAGGCCCGAGGTCCAACGGTTGTCGCCGGGGCGTTGCGCCGGATTCCAGGGACCAGGGTTGGCGGTGCCGTGGAAGATCAGGTTGGTGTCCGGATCGTAGGAGATCCAGCCCCACATGGTGCCGCCGCCAGTCTTCCAGGCCTCCGGCGGCCACGACGACACGCCGAGGTCCGTGCCGCGATCCTGCGGATAGAACGGCTTGAAATCAGCGCCGATCAGGACGTCGGCATCGGGGCCGGTTGCATACGCTTTCCACGCCATCGTGCCGGTGTCGGCCTCGAGGGCGGTCAGCCAGCCGCGGACGCCGAACTCGCCGCCGCTGTTGCCGACCAGCACCTTGTCGCGGACGACGAGGGGCGCCATCGTGATGGTCTCGCCGCGATTGATGTCGCCCAGCGACGTTTCCCAGCGGCGTTGGCCGGTCTCCGCGTCGAGCGAGATGGTGCGACCGTCGAGCGTGTTGAAGACGATCGTGCCGTTCCACCATGCCACCCCGCGACTGACGACGTCGCAGCACGCGACGCCTTTCGCTGCGCTCGGCGGGGTGGGGTCATATCGCCATTTGACTGCCCCGCCGGGACGAGCGAGATCAATCGCCAGGACGATGTTCGGAAACGGCGTGACGACATACATCGTCGAGCCGACGATGATCGGGGCCGCCTCATGACCGCCGAGCAGGCCGGTCGAGAGCGTCCACGCGACGCGAAGTCGAGAGACAGTGCCCGTGTTGATTTCGTCGAGCGGACTGAAACGTGTGCTGGCGTAGTTGCCGGCCGGCATCGGCCATTGCTCGCCGGTGGCCGAGCCGTTCGTGCCGTTGCTGGTGACGCGGCCCGAGATGGCGCCTGCCGGTCGCGCCGTCGAGCCGTGCGCCTGCCCATCGCTGTTGGAGCATCCAGAAAGGACTGTCGCGGCGAACAGGAGAGCTGGGAGCAGGGGAGCGGTTGTATGCACGACGTGGCCACGCGAACGGCGGGTCGCCTTCGCGCCCTGTCCATCCAGCGGCCAAAAGTGCAAGCGGAGTGCCGTGATGCGCGCGCAGTGTCG
>DATJTM010000764.1:0-4260 GCA_035503395.1 Luteitalea sp. | reverse complement strand
GGGCGCCGGTGTCGGAGATCATCCCCGGCCTGCGCACGCCAGACGATCGACGCGTGCGCTTCCTGAGTCCGGCGCTGCGCGGCGGCAAGGTGCTCGAGAATCCGTGGTCAGCGAAGCCGAAGCGGCAAATCGCACACCCCGAGTCGGCGATGAAGGAAGTGTTGCTGAGCGGCTGCACCGACAAGCAGTATTCCTACGACGCCAACATCGAAGGCACCTATCACGGGGCGATGACCTTCTACGCGATCAAGGCGATCCGCGAGTCGCCGGACCTGCTCACGTACAATCGCCTGCACAAGCGCATTGCGAGCCTCATCGAGGACTACCCGCAGAATCCGCAGCTCGAAGGCAGCAGCGCGAACAAGCGGCGCAAATTGTTCACCTGAGACAGGTCGGTCGTGTACACGCTGGACGGTCGCCAGAAGAAGGCCCTGCACGCGGCGTTGCTCGCGGCGTTTCCGCGACAAGCGGCGCTGGAGCGGCTCGTCGAGTTCCACCTCGACGCGCACCTCGCCGTCGTCGCCGGCGACGGGCCGCTGGCCGATGTCGTCTTCCGCCTGATGGAATGGGCGGAGTCGCAGGGCCGCCTCGATGCCCTCGTCAACGGGGCGCGTGGTGAGAATCCGCAGAATCCGCAACTGATCGCGTTCGAGCGCATCGTGATCGAAGCGCGCGACACGCACCCGCAGGATCCGGCGCTGCGGCAATTCGCCGAACGGGTGCAGCTGGCACCCGCCGTCCCGGCCGATGCCGAGCTCGAGAAACGCGTCTTCAGGGCCGGTTTCTCCGACGTCGCGCAGTGGCGCGCACGGCTCGGGCAGGCCGAACTCGCCGTGTGCCGCATCGAGTCACCGGCATGGCGGGCGCTCGGCACCGGCTTTCTCGTCGGCCCCGACCTGGTGATGACCAACCGCCACGTCGTCGACGGGCTGGTCGGACAGCCATCGCCGCCGTTGGTCGCTCGATTCGACTTCAAGGTGTCGCCCGACGGCGCTCACCTGCGCGAGGGTCTCACGACGGGTCTTGCCACCGACTGGCTGGTGGCGAGCAGTCCCGTCGCCGATCTCGACTTCGCCATCGTCCGCCTCGCGCAGCCGGCCGGCCTGATGCCGGCGGGCGGCACGACGGGCGCGCCGCCGCGTGGCTGGCTGACGCCGGCGTGGCGGGAGATCGAGCCGGACGAGACGCTGTTCGTCATCCAGCATCCGCTTGGCGACGCGCTGAAGCTCGCGGCGGGACAGTACGCGGCGCGCGAGGCGACGCGGCTCCGGTATCGCGTCGACACCGAACCGGGGTCATCCGGGTCGCCATGCTTCACTGCGCAGCTGGACCTCGTGGCATTGCATCGTGGCGCCGCCGAGGGCGACGCCAATCAGGGTGTGCCGTTCGACGCCATCGTGCAGGCGCTGTCGCCGGCCATGCGGTCGGCCCTCGCCACGACCGCCCCCGTCGTGGCGGGTGTCGCACGCGCAGCGTCTCCAGCGCCCGCCAGCGGCAGCGCGAGACCGGAGTCGATCGCGACGTCGACGACCGTGCCTGCAAGGACCGCCAGTCGGTCACGACTGCTGGTGCCGGCGGCGGCCGTCCTGGCAATGATGCTGACGGGCGCGGTGGCATGGTGGCGTCCGTGGACAGCGGCCACTGCCGCTGGTCCCGCCACGGCTCGACCGCCACTCGGAACGCCAGCGACGCGCGAGGAATCCGTATCGTTCACGTGGGAGCGGCTTCTCGACACCCAGGGAGGCTGCGAGTCGGGCGGAGGCGTGACGCGCGCGTTGTATCGCGGCACGTTCCAGGGAAGCTGGCCGGGGTCTGGCGCGAGGGCCCGCGAGATACAACTCGTGTCGTTTCGCCAGGAGGTCGCACTGGAGACCGTCGACGCGGCAACGGCGGACGGACGAAGCGCGTTGGCCGTGACCGGCACACGAGGCGACCGGGCCCAGTTCCGCAAGCTGCAGTTCCAGTCGAACGTCACCGGACCTGTCGTGGTCGTCGCCTGCGTGCGGACCACCGGCGAACCGCCGGCGCAGCCGTTCAGGGTGACGACCTGGAGGGAGGTTTCGCCATGACCGTCCTGCGCGCCGCCATCGTCCTGATCCCGCTCGCCCTCGCTCTCGCCTGTCGGCCGGAGGCGACTCAGCCTCCTGAGCCAGAGGCTACGGCGGTCCTGTTCGGACGGGTGTTGGGCTCCGATCACGCGGCGGCGGTGCCCGCTGACTGGCAGGCTCGTGTCACTGCCGAATACGAGGACGGCACCAGCCTGACTCCGCGCGATCGCGACAGCAACGGCGACCTCTTCGCGTTCAAGGTGGTCCCGGGCAAGCGCGTCCGCCTGTACTTCGAGGCGGTGCCCTACCAGGCTGCCGTCAGCGAAGCCTTCGACGTCACGTCAGAACGCAGTTACGCGTTCCGAGTGCCGGACGTGGTCCTCGACCGGATTCGCTGGACGATGGCGCTGTTCGAGAAGGGGAATGGCGAGGCGTTCGGGCGCAATCTGGAGGCGCAGGCGACGCTGGCCGAAAAGACCGGATCGGCCGACATCTTCCGCGCCAATCTCGAGTTCTACCGCAAGGCCTCGGCCAGGTTCCCGGACTGTCTGAAGAAGATCGAAGCCTTCGAACGGACGCCGCGCGCCGCGACGCTGTCGAAGCAGGCGGTGGCGCGGGGCGTACCGCTGGATCTGGTGCGCGCAATCGCCGCGTCGCCGGCCGATGCGGCCAGGCGCCAGCCCGAAGCGTTGCGGACGCTGGCCGCCGACCAGCGCGTTGCCCGATCGATTCGCAACGAAGCCACGCGCGCCCTCGCGACGGTGCCGCGACGACCGTCGAACTGAAATTCGACGGCGACATCAGCGATCGTAGGCGTCGAGCTTAGCTCGACGCGCAGCTCGCAGGTGCGGAAGCTCCGAAGGCCGACGGCCGAATGACGAAGGTCGGATTCGTTACGCGTAGCCCTCGACGATGAGCGCCTTGCCGATCGAGTTGGCCTGCCGCACCTTCAACGCCTCCTGGTAGTCCTCGGAGAAGTACCAGGCCTTCGCGGCGTCCACCGACGCGAACTCGATGACGACGAGCCGCTGCGGATTCCAGTCACTCTCGAGCGGCGTGATGGCGCCGCCACGCGCGAGGAAGCGGCCGCCATGCCGCGCCACGCTGGCAGTCGCCAGGTCGCGGTAGGCGGTGTACGGCTCGGGATTGGTGACGGTGACTTCGACGAGAACGTATGCGCTCATTGACGCATGATTAGACACCAGAGAACAGACAGGTAGGGCCCGTTGTCCCAACGCGGCCCTGCTGATAGGCCGGGCTGGGACAGCCGGCCCTACCTACTGAAATGGACAGCCGGACCTACCTGGAGTCGTGTGGACGGCCTGGGAGCGTCAGTGCAGTCATGACGCCAACGAGTCTGTCGCCACAGCCCGATCGCCGCCGTAGCCGAGTTCGCTCGAGATCGCTTCCGCGGTCTGACGGACGCGCCGCACGAAGTCGTCGAGCGTGTCGGCGGTGATGCGGTCGGTGTTGCCCGAGATGCTCACGGCCGCGACGATCCGGCCGTCGCGGTTCCAGACCGGGGCGCCGACGCAGCGGCCGCCGAGCTCTTCTTCCTGATCGTCGAGCGCGTAGCCGAGCGTGCGCACGCGGGTCAGTTCCTGCTTCAGCCTCGCCGGCGAGACGATCGTGTACTCGTTGTGGCGGAGCAGGCCGCGGTCGGCAATCAGTCGATCGACGTCCTCCTCGGGAATGTGCGCGATCAGGCACTTCCCGAGGCTCGTACAGTGGGCGTCCATCCGCTTGCCGACCCAGGTCGCGATGCGGTGCGTGCCAGGACGATCGACCTTGGCGACGATCGTCACCTCGTCGCGTTCGAGGACGGCGAGATGTGCGGTCATGCGCGTGTCGGCGACCAGCGCCCGCAGCAACGGCGTGGCCCGCTCGCGCAGGACGACGCTGTCGAGGGTGACGCCGGCGATGTGTACGAGCTTCGACCCGGTGACGTACCGGCCGGTCGCATCCTCACGCTGGAGATACCCTTCGCGTTCGAGCGTGAGCACGAGCGTGTGCACCGAGCTCTTCGGCACGTCCTCGAAGTAGCGCGTGAGCTGGGCGAATGTGAGGCCCCGGCGCGACCGGGCGATGCGTTCGAGGATGGCCAGTCCGCGCTGCAGCGCTGGCACCGATGGGGTCTTGGTCGCTCGCATCACACACGCTCCTTCATTCCACGACGCTGGACGGCCTGTCGCATCGCGTCCGTCCACGCGTT